>JAAUUE010000117.1 GCA_012031635.1 Coleofasciculaceae cyanobacterium SM2_1_6
CCCCAGCCCCTTCTCCCTAGGGAGAAGGGGAGTAAGAGGAAAGTTCCTCTCCCTAGGGAGAGGGATTTAGGGTGAGGGTCATGATTCACGCAAGAGGTCTATTGAAGATGAAAGGAACCCGTGATCTTAACTTTTACCAGCCTGAGCAAATCAAGCAGGTGAGGTTAGTTAGACGGGCTGATGGTTACTATGCTCAATTTTGTATTCAAGTAGAACGGTCTGAAATATCGGCTACTTCGACTTCGCTCAGTACAAGTCGGCTCAGTGCAGGTGCAAGCAACGCTTCTGGAGATGTGACCTCTACTTTGGTTGAAGTAATTCAGTCAGGGCAAGTTGTGTCTATGAAGGAAGAATCCCACGCTCTTTAGACGTGGGAGGGTCAAAAAGCATTTAACCTCTGGGAAGCAAATAGGTTTACTTTTTTCCTATTGTTGAATTCTGGGTTTGATCAGCTAATTTCTTGGCAACTTCAGGATTGTATAACCGGAGATAATTCCAATGGTTTTCTAATACTGATTTGACGTAGCCGTAGGTTTCTGGGAAAGGAATATCTTCAATAAATAGATCCGGATCCCTCAAGCCAAAGCGTTGAATCCAGTCTGCCACATTCCCCGCCCCAGCGTTGTAACTGGCGATCGCCAACATAGTATTATTGTCGTACTGTTTGTGATTGTGAGATAAATACCACGTCCCCAGCTTGATATTATCCTGATAGTTTTTCAGGTCATACTTCCCAAAATTTGCATTACCCGCAATCCATGCCGCCGTCTCTGGCATCACCTGCATTAACCCCAAGGCTCCGGCAGAAGACACAATATCCGTTTCAAAGCGGGATTCTTGGCGAATCAAAGACATGACTAGTAAGGGGTTTAAATCTTGTTGCTTTGACCATTGCAAGACTTCCTGCCTAAAGGGGAAGGGGAATAAAGATTCCCAGTAGACTCGCTGTTTGCGGAGTTCTTGCCACTGCTGCCGCTCCTCACCTTCCCGTTGACTCAAAGACCAAATTTGATCAATGCCAATTAAATAATCTCCCACCCCTTGTCGCAGTAACCCGTCAGTAAACTGCTCCGCCACCGTCATTTTGTGTTTTTCTGGCAACTCGACCCGCCACACAGCCCATGCTGCCTGGTATTCCCCTAGACGATAGAGTTCTTGGACAAGCTCTGATCCGGCGGGAGGTACTGGGTTTTCGGGGTTTGTCACCACGATCGGGTCTTTTTGTCTCAGGGTCGTAAAATCCCCCACATCCCAACCAAGGAGGACAGCCGATCGCCAGCCATAATAGGACTCTGGATAACGGCTTAGGGTATGCTGCCATGCTACCTTTGCTTCTGCTTCCTTGCCCAATTGTTTTGCCCACTTCCCTACCCAGAAAGCCGCCTCCGCCGCTAGGGGACTATCGGGATTATCCACGGTGATGGGTTGAGCATTCTGCCATGCTCCTTGGAGATCGCCGAGTTTCGCCAACCTCTGGGCATTATCCCACCGGAGTTCTGCCGCTGCCTCCGAATTTTTGTATTCCGTGAGGAGGGTTTGCCGTACTTTTGTAGCACCTGCCGAGTCATTTTGAGCATCAAGAATTCTGGCTTTGGCATACAAGGCTTGAGGGGCTTCTTTGGGAAACTTGCTAATTACTTGGTTTAGGTAATCTAGGGCTAGTTGAGCAGAAGTTAGCCCTGCGAGGCGGCGTAAACCCAACCCTGTTTCAGGAGCGTCAGGAAATTCACTGATTAAGCGAAGATAGCCGGATATCGCTTCGGGGGGACGGCTATCCAGTTGTTTGCCCCGGGCATAGCGGTAGATAGTTTCAGCGGAGGCAGGGGCTTTGGCGTAGGCGTTGGCAGCTTTACCAAACTTTGCTGCTTGCCAATAGCCGAGGGCGATGGTTTCCCACTGCTCCGGTTGAAGACGGGCTGCATACTTTTGAACTAATTGATCGCGAATCAAGTCCGCATCGTTGCCATCGGGGTGATAGGTGGCTAGCACTAGAAGTAAATCTAACTGGTCGGGGTTCTTTGCTAATCGGGCTTTGATAATTTCTTTGGTCAGGGGATGGGCAGGAAAATCAGCGATCGCTTGATCCCAATATTTGCCGTCGGCTTTCCCTAGCTCAAACAATCCCTTAACTACCAAGGGATGTTGACGATGATTTTTGATCAACTCTTGCCAAGTTTTCTGTGCCTGTTGCTGATTGCCAAGGAGGGTATAGGCAAGGGCGCGCTGGTTGAGAATCTGCGGTGCTAACAGCTCATAATCTTTTTCTAGGTCTGCTAACGACTCTAGGGCTTGGGACTCCTGCTTGAGGACAATGTAATCGGCTGCCAGTAAGTATCTTGCCCGAAAACCGTCGGTATTTTTTTCCTGAGCCAACTGCTCTAGGATCGGCTTTCTTGCCTCCCTTGGCTGAGAAACTAACTTCCAGACTTCAGAAGCGATCGCCTCTGGTTGGGGTTTGGCAGCAGAAACTGAGGGGATATTCATCACCCAGTTAGGCAGGGTATTAAAGTGCCGCATGACCAAGAAAATGGAAGTTACTGAACCCGACAATAAAAGTAGTCCCAGTAACCCCCTCACTATTAAGGGAGTACTCGGCGATGATTTCCGAAATATACTTTTTCTTTGCTTAAACATAGTTGTCACCCCTTAGATAACTGAAGTTAACACCTAAAGTTAAAGTCGGAAACTAACAGAGAGTTAGCAGGAATTTAACTCAAGGGTTAATTCAATTTTTTATTTTTTCGAGTTGTCGCTCAAAATAATTTCCTTAGCTAATTCTACCGCTTCCCTGGGGGTTGAGACCCCCCCTTCGGCTTGGGCAATGGTAATTTCTTGGAGGAGATGACCAACGAGCTTACCGGGGGGAATCCCCAGATTTGCCATGAGGGCTTTGCCGTCAATCAGAGGGCGGGGATGGGCGATCGAGCTATGGGGATTGAGGTAGGCTGTAATGAGAGTCACCAAGGCAGATAGCTCTACTCCCTGACTGAGGATAAACAGAAGCCATGCAGGAAAATACTTGCCCAAAAGTTGAAATAGGAAGTATTGCGATCGGACAGATAGCTGATTTTGTCTCAAAGCCTGTACCCGCCATTGGTCAGCAGCCCGCAAAATCGTCGTAATTCCCCGGAGAACTTCCCGACTATATTTGAGTTTTGTGAGTTGGTGTTGGGCTGTTTCTGCCTGCGGAGATACTAAGGTAGCTAATTTCGCCAAACTTAACCATGTGTAACCAGAACTTTGATCCATGGGGCGAGCGTACACCTCTTCTAACTCTAACCATTTTTCTTGGAGTAGATGTAAAGATTTGGTAATTTCTGGTAAAAACTTGCCGCGGTTCATCATGGTTTCGGGGAGCCAAGTTGCCACCAAGCCTTGGTTAATCACCTGTTGGAGTTGCTCGGTGCCTTGGGGATGGAGGAGGAGATAGCCAAGTTCCATCTGGACTCTTTCGGCAGCAACAAGGGCAAGCTGGGGAGCCAGGCTGACGATCGCTGCTTGGGTCGCTGGATCAATCCTAAAACCCAACTGGGCAGATTGGCGATAGGCTCTCAACAGGCGCAGGGGGTCGGCTTGGAGATTGGGGGCAGACACCATGCGCAGGAGTTGCTGCCCCAGATCTTGGCAACCGTGGAGGGGGTCAATAATTTCCTTGGTGTGGGGATTGTAGGCGATCGCATTGATCCGAAAGTCCCGGCGTTGCAAATCCTGCTCAATGGTTGCCCCTTCCATTTGGGCAAAGTCTAGGGTTCCTTGGGGAAACACAACTCTGGCGATCGCTCTTTTTTGATCTAGAATCACGAATCCGGCTTGGTAGTGATTGGCAATGGCTTTTGCTGTTTCTATGGCTCGATCGGGCAGGACAAAATCTAAATCCAAATAATCCCTCTTCCTCCCCAACAACGCATCCCTCACCGCCCCGCCGACTAAGTAAGCTGGTTTTGGCAATAGGTTTACGTCAAAAAAACATTGGGTAGGATCAAGGAGGGCATTAAGTGGCATGGAAAGTTAAAGTTGATGATTATTTATTTATCTTTATTTGTGCGTAGCTAGACTCATGGTATATTGCTTTATAAAGACAGGTGCAGAGGCTGTCTCACTAAGTATCTTTATGGTATCTTCATGAAGACTTTCTACATTTCCTAAATACTATTGTCAGCTATTCCCCAAATTTATTCTCCTTCCTCCAACTATGCAATCCACATCCAAAGCTCAACTATTTTATCTACAAATAAACCCCAGAATTTTTCCGGTGGCAGTAATTATGGCGAATTTATGGCTGGGGACGATCGCTCCTCCTGCCCCGGCTCTGACTCCCAATACCCAAATTCAAGGGAATCGGCAAGAGCCTATTCAAGATTATTTTCCAGATCCTGCCCCCAATTATCTCCTCGCCCAGCGGATCCGTTCCCAACGGATCAGCGTTTCCAACACTACCCCTAACCTGATTCAGAGTAATGTCGTCTTTGGCGATCGAGATATCTACATTCTCTCGGCCACCGCCCGCCAAAACCTCACAGTTAATCTCCGCTCCGAACAACTCAACGCCAGATTTACCATTATCGCCCCCAACGGTAGCACGATCGCCTCTAGTACCAACTCTTGGATCGGCTCCCTGAGAGAAACCGGAGATTATCAAATTGTAGTCACTAGCACCAGAGCCGTCGCCACCTATACGCTCCAGATCACCTTGCAATAATTTGCCTTGCCTAGTTGAGCCATAACCCAAAATCAGTTGCCCCTACTGGTAATTTGGTAAGCCCTTGATCAAAGGCTTTCTCCTCTACGGGTCGTCTTAGGGCAGCAGCGACCTCTGTAATTGCTATTTCCGTAACGATCGACATAGCTATGATAATCTGCCCAGCTACCGGGATTTCTTCCTTGGGTAATACTCTCTAAATCACTGGCTCTGGTCTAACCAAGCGACGAGGTTCGCAAATCCATCCTGTTAGATTGGGGGCTATCTGCGTAAGTCCTCAGAAAAAATTTTGGAAATCTTCAAGCCCAAGGATAGCTCTAAGCCCTAACGCTTAAACATCCGTTACAATTTAGGGAAGTTTAAGTTAAATCTGAGCCAAACTAGCTATCTAAACTAGCCACCTACATAACGATCCTAAATCATTTTCTGAATTAGATTACTTCTGGTAGATTATTCCACCCACCTGCGGCGGGTGAAATCCTTTAGGACTGCTATGGCAAATCTAGTTTATTTCCTGTTTCTATTTCCGAGTCCGCAAGGTGAGACTTTGCTCTTGTAGCTGCGGTTACTCTTTGAGAAACTGCTACACATCTACAACCGCCCTAGGCAAGAATTTTTCAAACTATTAATTTCAAGCTATTAAGACTAACTATTAAAACTATCGGAAGTGGCAAGGTTATGAGTGAACATAAAAATGAACAAAATCAGCAAATTTGTATTCTTGGGGGTGGATTTGGGGGCTTATATACCGCCCTGCGCTTGAGTCAGTTACCGTGGCGAGAAATTCCCAAACCAGAAATTACCCTTGTTGACCAGAACGATCGCTTCGTGTTTCTGCCCCTCCTCTACGAACTTTTGACTGGGGAATTACAAACTTGGGAAATTGCTCCTCCCTACGCTGAGATCCTTGCCAATACAGGGATTCGGTTCCAGCAGGCTCCTGTGCGGGGAATCAATATCCACACCAAAAAAGTTCACCTCGGTAATGAGCATGAATTGAGCTACGATCGTCTTGTTCTTGCCCTAGGAGGGGAAACTCCCTTAGATATGGTTCCCGGTGTCGCTGCCCATGCCCTACCTTTTCGGACAATCCAGCATGTTTACGAACTCGAAGCCCGCCTCCGGATTTTGGAAGAGTCCGATCGAGATAATCTCCGGGTTGCCATCATTGGTGGGGGTTATTCTGGGGTAGAACTTGCCTGCAAATTGGCAGAACGATTGGGCGATCGGGGTAGGATTCGCCTTGTGGAATTGGGGGAAAATATTTTGCGGAACTCGCCAGAATTTAACCGGGAAGCTGCCAAAAAAGCCCTTGCTGCCAAAAAAGTCTGGCTGGATCTGGAAACTGGGGTCGAAAAAATTACCGCCGACTCGATCGAACTCAACTACAAGGGGCAGATTGATACCATCCCCGTAGACTTGGTGCTGTGGACCGTGGGAACCCAAGTCGCTGCCGTGGTCAAATCCCTGCCTCTGCCCCACAATGGACGGGGGCAACTCCAGACCAGCAAAACCTTACAAGTAATTGACCATCCCGAAATCTATGCCCTCGGTGATCTGGCAGACTGTCAAGATGCCACAGGACAGCAAATTCCCCCCACGGCCCAAGCTGCCTTCCAACAAGCAGACTACGCTGGCTGGAATATCTGGGCTGACCTGACCGATCGCCCCATTCTCCCTTTCCGTTACCAAAACCTCGGCGAAATGATGACCCTCGGCACAGACAATGCTACTCTCACAGGTTTGGGTGTCACCCTCGAAGGCAACCTTGCTCATGTCGTCCGCCGTCTCGCCTACCTCTCCCGAATGCCGACCCTAGAGCATCAGCTTAAAGTGGGAGTTAGTTGGATGACCAAGCCCATTCTCGATTTATTAAGTTGATTATCGAGGAGGGGTTAGATTCAACTTTCTGCTGCATCCATCCCTTCTTCGAGGTCTTCCTCTGTTTCAAAATCTGCCACACTGCCTAAAATTCGCTGGCGATCGCTCGGCTCGGTAATGCCGTACAAGTCTAATACTCTCTCATCAATCTCGGCATCAATTTGGGCAACTTCCGCAAGGAGGGTTTGAATCTCATGACGGCGTTGGGCTTCGGCAGCAAAAAAGAGTTGGAAATCACTTAATTCCGTGGGCATCATTGCCTGATTCTTAATTTCATCCCAAGTCCGGTTTTGCCATTGAGGAAGTGTTAAGTACCCAAGGAGATAACGCCGAATATTGTCATTTTCCACCACCAGCCAGAGTTTGTGATTACGCAGCACAATGCTCGTAGGATAGCGATCGGGGCTATAGATATTTTTGCTAATGGTAACTTCTAAATTACAGCGATCGGGAATGCTAAAAAGCCCGATGGATTTGGCATCAAATAGGGTTAAAGTTGAGAAGTTTCTATGGCTGCATCGAACTTCACCAAGGAGGCGATCGTAGGGAATTTCAATTAAATTACTCCCATTTCTTTGTTTGCGAATAGTATATCCCTGTTCCCGAAATTGATTTAATTGAGCATTTTTAGCAAGGATGCGATCGACCTTCTCCACCAACTCTGCCTGAGTTTCAGCATCGGCAGGATAAATAGGAAGCCGCCGAAAGTATGAAGGATTAATATTAACATTTTCAAAACGGCTACGATACCAACAATTTAACAAAGATGAATTAAATAAGGCAAGAATATATTTCAGATCATAGTCTTGTGTCTCAGTAGAAATAATATTGATAAAATTCTTCCGATTATAAAAACCTTGACTATCAAAAACAGCAACTAATCGTCTTTTCAATGCTCTATTTCTGATAGATTGTACAAGAAGCTTTGGAGAATCAAAGTATTGTGGTTCCCGGGGACGTGAAAGCCAATTACCATATTTGATATAAGGTTGAGTTTTATGCCATCGTAGTTCATATCTACCAACGAAGCTCCTTCCATCTAATAAGGGTTTCCAATCGTTTTCACCAGTGGGGATATTTCGTCTTTCTTTTATATAGATATTAGCCTTACCTTCACTAGCAGTTTTATACGGTTCGATACCGGGAATACTATCTGTGACATCTTCAAGACGTAATATCTTCCTGCTACTGCCATTATTAACGATAGAAATATAGCAAGCTTCTTCAATTTGTCTCATTAATGAATCATAACGAATATTAATTTCACACTTAGGATCATCAATCCAAACAGACTGTTGCTGATTAATAGTCTCTAGCCAACTCCGATCTTGTAGTTTATCTAATGTATCTCGCAAGCCCAATACATTAACTTCAACTGTTTGATTTCTACGGATATCTTGAGTAGATTCCTCAGTCAAGAAAAGTAAAACACAATCTACATTAGCATCACTCCAAATCCCTTGAGGTAAATCTACAATTTGTTCGATTCGACCCATGTTTAATAACACTCTCCGTAAAGCAGTACTATTAGTTCCTACTAGATAAGTATTAGGAGTAATAAATCCGAGTTTCCCATTTTGAGCAAGTAGTTCTAAACCCAGCTTCAAAAAGAAAGTGTAAGTATCTGGATGACCATAGAAAACATCGGCATAATCGGCTTTGAGGATATTTTGATATTCCCTACTAATGTATGCTCCGTAGGGAGGGTTGGCGACTACAAAGGTAAAACCATCCTCGTAGATTGTATTGGGCGATCGACTTTTGATTTGATCTACCTGATCACTCTCCTCCGCAATTAAAGTATTAAATATTAAAGACCGATAACTTCCCGTTGGTCGTGCTAGAGCATCAACATTATAGATATGGAACCGTTGAATTTGGGGGCGTTGCTGTCGATCGTGAGCTAGTTTCACCAAATCCAATACTTGAATTAATAAATTCACCTCTGAAAGATAGCAAGCAAAAGGATTTAGATCAAAGCCGTAAAGATTATTTTGAACACGATTTAATACCGCAATAGGATCATCAATTTGCTCAGAATTATTTGTGTAAGTTGCTACTAATCTTTTGGCTGCTGCTACCAGAAACGAACCACTGCCACAGGCAGGATCAATTAAGCGCTTATTCGCACTCACAATCCCCGCCCCAGAATGATATCCCACCTCATCTAAAATGTAATCAACAATTTCTCTAGGAGTGTAATACTGTCCCTTTTCCTTCTTCTCCTTCCGGTTAACATAGGTACTATAAACCGTCCCCACAATATCCGAATCAACCCCAGCAAAATTAAATTTACTAAGTTTATGCAAAGTCATGACTAACTGCCGTTGATCCAACAAAAACCAGTTAAATAATTCCCGCCCAGTAAAAAAATGAGCATAGATATTTTGGGCATTATTGTAAGCCATATCCATTAACGGATTGTAGGGATTCCCTGTGGCAAACTGCCAGTAGCGATCGATAGCTTCTTGCCAATATTTAATTCCGCCATCGGAAATAAAACGGTTAGCAAAAACCCCCTTATCTTCACAGACCCGAATCAGCAACAAACGAATGAAAACCACATAGGCAGCTTGGAGAGCAAACTCATCTTGGCGTTGCGCCTCATCCAGTCCGCCCAACATAGTTTCCTGCACCAAAGCAGTCCAAACTCGATAATCATCCTGCGCCCGAATACTTACCTGATAATCCTGCCTTAAGGTAGCTTGTCGCTGCTGCCAAGCAAACACTTTTTCCAAAAAAGGCTTAAGGGCATTGTATAGATTGGGATATCCGCCTTCTAGGGTAGATGGGAGTTTCGGCGATTTTGCCTTATTTGCATATTTATTTTGAAATGCTTGGGTTAAAATTTCTAAAATTTCTGCCAACACTTCTTTCGGGCTAATGTAAGTTCTTGTATCCTGTTCGAGTTGCAAAAGAATGGATTCGATCGCTGCTTGCTGTGCTGGATTTAAGCTCACCAAATGTTGAATCTGGTTTAAGCTACTCAACACCCGATCGCGTAACCGTTGAATTTCTTGGGCAGCAGTCTCTAGGGAATCCTCAGTAATTCGGTTAACTTGACGTTGATACTCAGCGTAGCGACTTAAATGATCCGCCAGTAATCGCCTAGCATTGTGTTGCAATTCCGAAACCAAAGATTGTAGTGCTTCTACCAAAATTGGTTCGTTGCCGCTATTGTTGCCTAAAGGTAGAGCCTGTTGCTGCCATGCTGCCTCATCTAGGGCAATATCTGCTTCTAGTCTTTGGAGGCTAGTAAACGCTTGCCGATTAAATAGATCAAATAAATCTTGTAGCCCTGTTCTCGTCTCTGCTGATAGGGTTGATATTCCCTCCTGATCCCATTCCTGAATTGCCTTGGGAATATCTAGATCAATTAATGGCTGGGGTCGATCGAGGTCAGCAAATTTCCACGCAGTCAACTGCCTGCCATTGGTCAGCCAACCCAAGCGTACCCCCCGCACATAACCCCTCAACTGAGCAAGATGGCTCTGGGGATCCATCAAATCAAAAGTCAGGGAAATAGATGTACTTTTATTTTCCACAATAAAACAAGTTCCATACACCGTATCCCTAGGCGCAAAATCCGGGCGATCGCCCAAATGCTCTTGATTATAAACTCTTTCTCCCGGCTCAAACCCCAATAAACCCAACAGTGGACTAGTAATGGCAGTATCCACGATCGAGGCTTCATCTCCACTACGTTGAGCATCGGGCTTCTCTAGATATCTCAGAAAATCTCCCCCCCGAAAACTCCTGTGGGTAAAAATCTTAAAAAAGGCGGGTAAAAATTCATTAAAGGTTTTCGGACAAGTCATAGATTACCTAAATTGAAGTTATTCTCAACATCAAGGTTGCTGAAGATACTTAATTCTGATGAAGGGTTATCGATCGCAGACAATAGTTAAAGCTACACTGTTAAAGCTACACTATAGTACACCAGTACATCTCTTGTCGGATTAGCTAGAACTCAACAACTAAAAGTATCAAGCCACTTGGAGAAGTTTGTCCAGACGATCTATTTTTTGAAACTAGGCTTTGTGGGTAGAATGTTGAAATGGTAGAAACAATGGAAACAGAAAAAATCACTCTTGATGTGCAGGGGATGAAGTGTGGGGCTGTGTCGGGCAGTCGAGCGGCAATTGCAGCAGTATCCGGGAGTCCGATCGGCTACGGTAAACTTGGTGACAAAGGTGGCGGTGTGTGAAGCGGAGATCGATCGCATTGACCCCAAAGCCCTAGCTGCTCAACTAACAAAGGCGGGATTTCCCACCCAAGCAAGGGATCACCAGAATCCCAGCCTATCCCCCAGCGAGTCCCCATCCCCAAAAACTCACCAGCAACTCCGGCAACTAGTTACTGCCCTGTTATTGCTGGTACTATCTAGCCTTGGACATTTTCTGACCCATAGCCAGAGGGTTACTGAGCTAAGCCGAAGTATGGATAATATTTGGTGGCACTGGGGACTGGCTACTTTTAGTATTTTGCTGCCGGGTCGATCGATCCTCCAGTCGGGGATTATGGCTCTAGTCCGGGGCGTTCCCACTATGAATACCCTCGTAGCTCTGGGAACTCTGGCTGCCTACACCGCCAGTTGTTTAGCCCTGTTCTTTCCACAATTGGGTTGGGAATGCTACTTTGATGAACCAGTGATGCTCCTAGGGTTTATTTTGTTGGGGAGAATCCTCGAAGACCAAGCCCGGACGAAGGCTGCCGCTACCTACACTGCCTTACTGCAACAACAACCCCAAGTGGCTCGCCTCATTCCGCCGCCAGTTGATCAAGTTCATCAAGGACTCGATCAAAACTCAGAGCCAAACCTAGACCAAAATACAAAAAATTCTGTTGCCATTGAGATTCCCGTGTATCAAGTCCGAGTCGGCGAGTGGCTCCAAGTATTACCGGGGGAGAAAATCCCTGTGGATGGAGAGGTAGGAATCGGGCAATCCCTCGTGGATGAATCCATGATTACCGGGGAACCCTTACCTGTGGCGAAGCAATCCGGCTCGCTGGTGATGGCGGGAACCCTCAATCAATCGGGAGTTTTGGGTATTAAAGCAACTCGTACCGGGAAAGATACCACCCTAGGGCAGATTTTAGCCATGGTGGAAACAGCCCAGACCCGCAAGGCTCCCATCCAGAAATTAGCGGATACGGTGGCGGGATATTTTACCTACGGCGTGATGTCGATCGCCCTTCTCACCTTTTGCTTTTGGTATTTTATCGGCACAAAAATTTGGATCCACTTTCCTCGCCACCCACTCTCTATTTTGGGAAGCCCATCAACATAGTGGTGTTATGGGTATGA
>JAAUUE010000118.1 GCA_012031635.1 Coleofasciculaceae cyanobacterium SM2_1_6
TGCCGCCCTAGAAGCTGTCCGGGATCCGGTCACTGGGGAGATTGAGGACTTTCGGTGCTTGGTAGTGAACCCGGTTATCTCTAAGTTTTTTAACCAGAGTCGGGAAGAGTTGGTGGGGAAACTGGTACTCAAAAGATTCTTAAATCGAGTAGCTCCAGAACTGTTTGATCAATTTGTGGCGATCGCCAACACGGGAACTTCCCTAGAGGGAGACTTGGAGTATACCTTTGGGGACTACCGATGGCATAATTTTTCGGCGGTGAAACTGGGAGATGGTTTTGCGGTGACTGTCCGGGATATCACTGCCCGTAAACAAATCGAACTGGAATTGAGAGAAGCCAATAAACAACTCCGAGAAGTGGCAGATTTAGATGCCCTAACTCAAGTAACTAATCGCCAGAATTTTAGCGATCGCCTACGTCAGGAGCTAACAATTTTAGCTAGACAGGAACAACCCCTCTCCCTAATCTTGGTGGATGTTGATAATCTAAAATCTCACAATGACACCTACGGTTATCTGGTGGGGGATAATGTTTTAGTCAGAGTTGCCCAAGCTCTGAAGCAAGCGGTTGATCATCCGAACGCTCTAGTTGCTCGCTATGGAGGAGATGAGTTTGCCATCCTGTTACCGAGGCTATGCCTAGAGAAGGCGATCGATCTGGGAGAAACAATCCTGCAAACGGTTCATAAATTAGCTATTCCCCATTCTCCTACCAATCCAGAGGCAATTGTCACCTTGAGTATTGGGATTGTCACTCAGACCCCGACCTTCCATGCAAATCCAGAGAGTTTTGTTGCCCAAGCCTATCAAGCCATGCAGAAATCCCAAGAACAGGGAGGCAATCTTTGCTGTGTTTTGTAGCTAGTTTACTCAATCTAAATTGCGATTAATCTGAAGTTGGAGCCAAGCTCAAACGCCGATACACAGTGGCTAACCCGTTAGCGTCGCCGACATTTCCGGGAAATAGTACCACGGGTAAATTGGGAAATTGGGGATGATCTTCGGGGGTGAGGACGATCGAGCAACCCGCCAGAATTTGCCCCATGATCCTTGCCGTAGTCAGAGCCAAACCAGTACTTAAAACATCATTGGAAGTAATCCCGCCCTTACTAATTAAAAAGCCAATATCTGTGGGTAAACCTTGGACAATATCCATCAACAATCCGGAAACTGCCGCCCCAAAATTTAATCTAGTTTCTACATCAGAAAAAGTTAATTCTTGACGGCTGGTGTAAATCACTGGAGTCTTCCCAGCTTGATGAATTTCTGCTACCTTTGCCAAAGTTTCTGTTAGCAAGTTTGCTCTAGTTGTAGTCGCAGCACCCAATAAATCTGCCACATTAATTTCAACTCCCACCACCCCAGATTCTGTCAATAACTTTTCTAACTGCTCTGTGGTTTTTTGGACATGGGAGCCAACTATAATTGCCCCCGGTTTACCATCCCTGACGTATTCAAACATCTGCGCCGCTGCCACAGGTTGGGGAGACAACCCAGCAAGGGAAGTGAGCAAACTAGCAGCACTCCGAAATAGGAATTTCTTCCCCTGAGCCGCCACTGCCAAAATATCCCCAGCAAACTGATCCAAATCCTCCTGAGTTTCTCCATCCACCACGCAGCATTGATTCCCTGATAGCTCCTCTAGGCGGGGCTGGATGCCTTGACGTAGCTCTGGCAATAAAAATCTGGTCACTTGAGCCGCCGAAATTCTCCCTTGGGTTTTTTCTGCCACATAATCGGGCAAGTAGCTATAGCTATAGCCAAACACGGAATCCTGAGCAAATTCGGTTTCATGAACAGGAGTTGGTACGCCTTTAACTACTAGGTAGTGAATACTTTCACGGGTGAACCTGCCCCCCTCAAAAAACGCTGGCACCAGAAAATGGGCATCAAAGCCTCCCAGTTCGGCGCGATCGCATCGGTTTCTACTGGATAATGTCCCCGCAGGGTGGAGTCCGATCGACTGACAACTACAAAATTCGTCACCCCTGTTTCCGCTAGGGCAACTTTCAAGTTTTGGCAAACTTCCCTAGTAATCTCCGCCGCCTGTGGGGGAGTCATCGCCCTAGTATTGGTCAGCACAAAAAATATTGGTGCAGCATCTAATAATCCCAATTTCAGGGTATTTACATCCCATTTAGTTAGCAATAAACAACTATGAACTGTTTGGGAACCAGTGGGATCGTCATCAAGAACAATTATTTTCGGCTGTGCCATAGAAATTAGGAATTAAGATTTACGAATTAGGGATGAGAAATTAGTTAGGATAAAACTTTGTAGTGATAAATTTGTGGCGATAAATTAGATAACAATTATATCTTAATCTGGGAGAGAATTTATGTTAGTAGGTTTAATGGTACAGGGGCATTTATGGAAAAGATGCTCGATATTGCCGATATTACCAACAGTTTTATCTACAGTTGTGTCCATGATGGCGATCGCTTCTATCACTACTATCGATCGACCTGCTCAGGCTCAGAGTCTAATTTTTCAAGGCACTACTAGCGGTCAGTGGGGAATGCCCAGTAATTCTTCCGGGAGTACTTTTTTGAGCAACAATGGCGGGGTGAATAACCGCTTAACTTGGGGCAGGGTGGATAACTGTTGGGACTGCACTACTTTTCCCAACTATGTGCAGTACGATGGCTTGGGCTTTCAAACTGGGGTCGGTAATCCCTTTCGGCTGGGAAATGTTTCCTATCAAAATGGCTCTGCTTGGGATATTTTTAGTGGTGGCTTTCCCCTAGGCATTGATTTGAATTTTGCAAGCCCGACCTTGGGGAGTCAAAGTTTTAGCTTTTTGTTTGATATTCTGACCACGCCCAATGTTACAGGGAATGCGGTACTGGATGGCGATCGCTCCGATTTAGTAATAGTGGGCTTTCTGGTCAGACTTTTATCCTAGAAAATACTATTTACAATTTGAGTTTACTTGGTTTCTCTAGTGATGGCGGCAATACATTAATTAGTGAGTTTAATTCCCCAGAAGGAACGACTGCCTATGCAAGTTTGTATGGAAAAATTCAGGCGATCGGCTCTATTGCTCCGCCTCCAGCCCCCAGCCCGGCTCCCATACCTCCTTCCCCAGAACCCATTGTGATCATTCCTGCCCCAGAGCCTACAGTTATTCCCCCTATTGAAATCCCTCCCGTGGAAGCTCCTTGGGAAACTCCGCCATCAGTTCCCGAACCCCAAACTATGCTAGGGATGATTTTTGGTCTAGGTTTCTTGGTGCGGACTAGGTTAAAGCAACGATCGAGGGGGCAGTAAGTTTAGAAAAAAATAGCTCTAAAAGCTAACAGGTTAATAAGAGTTAATCGCCTAATTTAGTTTTTTGATCCAGCTACTATGCCGCCAAATTTGGAGGTAGAGAACCCCTGCGATTAATGCTCCTAGGAATAATTTTAAGGATTTTTTACTTAGTTCGAGAATTTGATTATTTTTGAGGGCGGCGGCTCGATCGGGCATTTGGGTTCTAGCATTGCTAATTTGAACCAGAATATCTGCCTTGAGTTGGGGTTGGGGTTGGTCAATATTTACAGCCATGCCTACGGATTTTAGCTGAGTAGCGATCGCTCGGAGTTGTTCGAGGTTGGCTTGATTAATTTGGTTGGATAATTGTCCTAGTTGTTGCTCTTCCTGCTGGAGGGTGCGATCGATCTGCTGGGTATTTGCCCGATCAATTCTGAAGGTATTAATAGCAATGGAAGGCATCATCAGCAGGAACACAATTCCTAACCCCAAACACAACCACAATAAAGCTGGTAAAAACTTCTCTTCCCAAATCCGGCGGTCTTCTTCTTCTCCCCAAAATACGAAGAGAAACCCCAAAATCGGAATTGGCACTCTTTCTACTAAGTTAGACATGGTAGCCATCCCCCAGAGAGGACTAGAAATTTGCAAGGGAACGAAGGATTGCAGAATATCAAGACCCGCCATTAACAAAAAACCGTAGCCACACCAACGCAATATATATGTGAATTTTCTACTCATAGTTTTGGCTTGCCAGCATTCAAATTATATCGAAGAGAACTGGAAATTTGGATCTCCAACCCATAAACCATTAACTTTGGCAATCAATTCATTTCCAGACCAGAGAAAGGTTTGACCGAGGGAGTTCATATTTTGGGCTCTAATATTCACCCCGCCTAAAATTATGTCGGTTGCCGCATCAAACAATTGAATCTCGGCGTAATCATTCATCCCAGCAGAGGAGTAATAATTTCTGCCACTCTCACCAATCCAAAATGAGTCAAAAGCACCATTGCTACTATTGCCAATTAAAATATCTAACTCAGGCTCCGATAGCCAATTGATTTCTGAGCCTCTTAAGGAGTTTTGACCTATACCACCTTGTAAAATATCGTTTCCCGAACCCCCACGTAACCTATTAATCCCGCTACCACCAAAGAGAGTATCATTACCCCCTTCTCCATATATGGTATTATCCCCATCTCCGCCCCTCAAAATGTCATTGCCTGCTCCGCCGTAGATGGTGTCTTTATTGTCGCCTCCATAAATCCTGTCATCACCCGCATCCCCAAATAGCTGGTTATCCCCAGCCTCACCATAAATGGTGTCACTGTCAGCCCCGCCGTAGATAATATCTTTATTTACACCTCCTGTCAGAAAATCGTTACCTTCCTCTCCAAAAATAGTATTATCTCCATCCCCGCCATTGAGGATGTCATTGCCAATTCCGCCATAAATGGTGTCGTTGCCTGTGCCAGCATAGACAATATCGTTTCCATTGCCAAGGTAATAAGTATGGTTGCCGTTGTTGTTGTAATATTTTGCAAAAGTTCCAGTGTAGGTTAACTCATCGTCTACATTGGTTCCATAGATGAATCTGTCGTTAACTCCATTAATACCGTTTTCAGGCTTGGCGGCAACCAAAAATAAAGGATTATTACCAGCATCAATAGGAATCACCCCTTCATGGGCTTGAACAGAGTTAGGAGAACCTCCTTTATAAAAGTTTGGTCGAAATTGATGATCTGCTAGGGTATCATTGACCCCTAGGACATTTGTGGCTAAACGAGAATTACGTGTAACAACTCCGGTAATTGGATCAGTAATTGCAGTTGTTGTAATTAAATTTTGGTAGGCAGTAACAACACGACCATGTTCCTCAATTTGCCCTGATACATTAGCAATTTCAGTGCCGAAGTCAAATAGAAAAGATTCTCTAGCGGTTCCAGATTCAGGTTCATTTCCTGATGTACTTCTGTTGCCATTAAAACTTCTAGAAACCGTAGCCCCAAGGTCTAAACGCTTTACTGGGTCTGGAATTCCTCCATTTTTTAGGTATCCATTAGAGAGATCAGTATCAAAGCCATTAGTTCCATCGTAGGGACTGGTCAATCTTCTTGCGAGGAAATTATTTGAGGCTGGGTCAAGGGCTGTTACTGAACCTACTTGACCATAAGTACGGAAACTAGAAGCAACCTCACTAGTTAAGTAAGCCCCTAGACTATCACCTACAATATTAAGATTCGCAGCTTTAACTCCCCAATGAATAAGTTTATCTCGTACTGCATTAGCTACTGGAGTAATCCATGAACCTGATCTATAAAGGTCTCCTCTAGCAATCCCTGCTAATGCGCTACTTTCTATAGTGCCACTCACTTGAGTCCAGTCAAGGGTTAAGATAATATCATCTGGGCTGGCATTGTGGATAGCTGGGACTAGCGTGTCATCAAAATGAGTGCCTTCCTCTGTAAAACCCGGAATCAGCAGCCATACTTTTTGATTGTTAGATGGAGCTAAGGTAGAAATGGGAATTTGGGAGGCATTCGTAGTAGGTATCAGAATACTTATTTTACGCTCGCCGGGCTTGTTTGGATCAGCAATATTAGAAGGTGCTCTCTGGGTTTCGCCACCTGTTACAGTAAATTCACTAGTTAGTAATGTCATCGGAAATTCCTCTCAAGTTATAGGTTGATTAAAGATTAATTAGTTGTTTGCCGTTCTCAACTTGCTCCGCAAATAGGCTGCTCCTAAACCCAAAGCAGCTAACAAGGAGGCAAAAGGTGAGGAATTCTCTGGTACAGAAGGAGGTTCTATCGGGTTGGGGTCTACAGGAGTAGGGTCTACAGAGGTAGGTTTATCAAGTTCTAGGGTCACAAGCCCTTCACCTCCAATAGTTCCATTTTGCACAGCGAACAGAAAACCTTCTCCAGTAGCTCCCATTCCAAACGCAAATCCATTACCTCCACCTAAAGGTCCCCCATTATTTCCCGGATCAACCAGAAAGGCAAATGCAGTGGGAATTCCATTCTCAAAAGACAAACCCGGACCGTTTGGAAAGAGAATGGAATGATCTCTAGCTGTGTAGATAACAGGAGTTAAACCTGTAGCAAAGTCCAGAAACCTAAAGTTAAGAGATAACAGTCCAGGGATATCTCCATTTCCACCATTAATAGTCATGAATTCCGAGCCTATCTTAGTTAAATGAGTATCATCGTAAGAAAAGTCCCCCGTATAAATACCAGCCCCGAAACTGCCGGGAATAACTTCAACTTTGATCGTGCCTGTGAGTGTAGCTGCCATAACTTGGTTTCCTCCTAGTGTGGATATTAGATATGTTCCAAGGATAGCAGCCAGTCCATATTTCAGTGTATTCATGAGATTGTTCCCGCCTCAATAAGGCTATGCCTAGGGCTGTAGGTTTGTTTTAGTTCTAGGTAATTAGCTAAAATAATATCTTTGAATAGATAGTAATACTACTATGGTTTATCTTAAACCGTGAATCTACTTAGTTTATAGATCAAAATTAATATATACTTAGAGGGTATTCTTAGCTCTATCTGTATCGCTCTAGCGAAAAAGAACAAGAAAAAATACTTTCATATCTCTGCCCCACTCTATATTAGGCAATATGTCTATACTTCTTTCTTGTAGAGTTGAGGATTTGTTTTCCAAAACTATGAATTACCATTCTCGATTTTCTCCACAAACGATGGACACCCAAGCCCAAAGTAGCTAACAAGGAAGCGAAGGGAGAAGAACTTTCCGGTACAGAAGGGGGTTCTACAGGAGTAGGTTTATCAAGTTCTAAGGTCACCCGCCCTTCACCTCCAGTAGTACCATTTCGCACAGCGAACATAAAACTTCCAAGCCCAGAACTTCCAAACGTTAATCCACTATTTCCACTCAAAGTTCCTCCGTTATTTCCCGGATCAACCAGAAAGCTAAAGTCAGTAGGAATTCCATCTTGGAAAGCCAAAACTGGACCGTTTGGAAAACCAGCATCATCTTTAGCTGTATAGGTGACAGGCATTAAGCCCGTAGCAAAGTCTAGAAATCTAAAATTCAGAGAAAGCAGTCCTGCTCGATCTCCATTTCCACCATTAATAGTCATGGTTTCTGTACCAACTTTAGTCAGTTGGGTATCGTCATAGGAAAAGTCACCTGTGTATACACCAACTCCAAAACTGCCAGAACCTATTACCTCGACTTTGATCGTGCCTGTAAGTGTTGCTGCTATAGCTGGCGAGATGCCTAGCGTAGATATCAAATATGCTCCAACGATCGCAGCCAGTCCATATTTCAGTATATTCATGAGATTTTCCCGCCCTAATCAGGCTTTGTCTGTAACCATTGATTTATATTATTTTTACTTAATTAGTTGGGGTTAACTATCTGAAATAGTAACCTAGGTAGAGCATGGCTATATCTTCTAAGGTAAATATCTCTATCATAAATACTTTACGAAAATAAAACTGGCTCTAACCAATAGATTTCAACGATCCAAGAAATAGTGAAGCGTTTTGATCATTCTCAATTAGTCGTAATACCCTAGAGATGCAACACTCTGGATAAAATGTAGAAATTATTAGCTATTAACCTTGACTGACTTTTTCCAAGAATAACTTGCACCCAAGCCCAGAGTAGCTAATAAGAAAGCTAAGGGTGAAGAGTTCTCAGGTACAGAAGGAGGTTCTTCTGTAGAAGTAGGTTTATTGAGTTCTAAGGTTACAGTCCCTACTCCTGCATTAGTTCCGTTCCCTAATATGAAATCAAATCTTCCAGTATCTGCAAACATAAATCCATCATTCATCGTCCAAATTCCACCATTATTTCCCGGATCAACCATTGCTCCAAATTGAGTAGGTATTCCATTCTCAAAATATAAAGTTGGATTGTCAGGAAAACCAACAATATCTTTGGCTGTATAAGTAACAGGAGTTAAACCTGTAGCAAAATCTAGAAATCTAAAGTTAAAAAATAGTAGTCCTGGGACAGCTAGATCGCTAATGGTCATAGTTTCTATACCAACTTTAGTTAAATACGTATCATCGTAGGAAAAATCCCCTGTATAAATAGTCCCAGCCCCGAAACTGCCGGGCAGAAGTTCAACTTTGATTGTGCCTGTGAGTGTAGCTGCCATAACTGGGTTTCCTCCTTGTGTGGTTATTAGATATGCTCCAAGGATAGCAATTAGACCGTATTTAGATATGCTTACTTTTTTGAAGTGAGAATTTTGATTTCTCTTAAAGTATTGGAGTACTACTTGTTAGTAAATATTTTAGATCTTCTAATAAAGCTGCTAGGAGGGAAGTAGAGTCTACTTGGGTGGCGATAAAAGCATTGGGGTCGGTTTTGGGGAAGTGGCGTCGATCGCGCAGGGTTTTGCCTTGGGTAAACTTACTGACGGTTTCGATTTCCACTCTGGCTCTTTGTAACCACAGGGTTTCTGGGTAGAACAGGTAGGCGATCGTAGCAGCATCGTGCATGAGACAACCTTCCACCCCCTTAGTTTCCCGGTGAGCAAGGTTAGTTTGAAACATAAACTGCCCCAACTGCTGGATAAATAGAGCCAATTTGCTGGTAGTAGTTGCCTTGGTAATATAGGTCAGCATCGCCGGAGTCAAAACTAACTGATTAGTGACATCCGTGGGCAGAACGACAATTTGTTCATGGCTGGCAAAAACCGTAGCCGCAGCTTGGGGATCAAAGGCAATATTAAACTCTGCCTCTGGGGTGACATTGCCCGGACAATCGAAGGCTCCCCCCATGATCACGATCGATCGCGCTTGCCTGAGAATCCCCGGTTTTTTAATTTCTGCCGTTGCCAAATTTGTTAAAGGTCCGATAGCTATCAAGTCAATTTCTCCCGGAAACTGGGATAGCTGCTCAATAATAATTTCATCCGCCCGGCGAGCTTGGGCAAAAATATCCTTATCTGGTTGTGTCACCTCTGGCAGACTATCGGATAAATTTCCCATGCCATCCTGTCCATGAATGTGGGCGGCATCACGGATATTTCCGGCAATTCTAGAAGCCGATCGACCGATTTCTATCCCTGTAATATTAAGTAATTTAAGGACTTTGTGAGCAGCCCAGAAGGTTGATTCTGCTGTCACATTGCCCCCCACCGTAGTAATAGCTGTAATTTCTGTGATGCCTTGGAGAGAGAGACTAATTAACCAGAGGAGAGCAAAAATATCATCTGCGCCGGGGTCAGTATCGAGAATAACTTTGGTGATTTTGGATGACATGGGGTAAGGGGAGGTAAAGGAGGTAAGGGGAGGTAAGGGAGGTAAGGGGAGGTAAAGGAGGTAAGGGGAGTTTTTGGAGATTTGGTTGTTGATTTTGAGGTTTAGGTTCTGGGAGTTTTAGATTAGAGAAATTATTTGAGGAGTAAATATTTTTAAGAATTCAGGGAAATATGAGTTACTGGAGTTTGCAGACATTTTTAATGATATTACTGTTTATACCCCAGAAACTATTGATCTGCTATATTGGGCTAACGTAAGGAAAGTAGCGAAAGTAAAATATTCATGACGGACTATAAGGCAGCCGGAGTTGACATTGAAAAGGGTCGGGTTTTTGTGGAGCAGATCAAAAACTTGGTGGCGAGTACCCTCCGTCCAGAGGTTTTAGGGGGTTTGGGGGGGTTTAGCGGTTTGTTTGAACTGCCCACGGGTTATCAACAGCCAGTGCTGGTTTCGGGGACTGATGGGGTGGGAACAAAATTAAAGTTAGCCTTTGACCTCGATCGCCACTCGACGGTGGGCATTGACCTTGTAGCCATGTGTGTCAATGATGTGTTGACCTGCGGGGCGGAGCCTTTATTTTTCTTGGATTATCTCGCCACAGGGAAGCTCAGTGTGGAGCAGTCGACTCAAGTAGTAGCAGGAATTGCCAAGGGCTGTCTGCAAGCGGGTTGCACTCTGTTGGGCGGGGAGACGGCAGAGATGCCGGGGTTTTATCAAGCCGGGGAGTACGATCTGGCGGGGTTTTGTGTGGGGATTGTGGAGAAAAGTAAAATTCTCAATGGTTCTCAGGTGCAGTTGGGAGATGTGGCGATCGCCCTGCCTAGTAGTGGAGTTCACAGTAATGGGTTTAGCCTAGTCAGGAAAATCGTGGCTGATAGTGGCTCTAGTTGGGACGACACACCAGAAATTCTCCAAGGAAAAACCCTCGGCTCGGCTCTTCTCACCCCGACCCAAATTTATGTAAAAGTCATCCATCAAGCCCTGCAACAGGAAATCCCTATCCACGGTATGGCACACATCACGGGCGGGGGGATTCCCGAAAACCTGCCCCGATGCCTCAGTCCCGGTCAATCGGTAGCAATCCATCCTGATACTTGGGAAATTCCGCCGATTTTTAGTTGGCTTGCCAATACTGGGCATATTCGTCCCCAAGAGATGTTTAACACTTTTAATATGGGGATTGGGTTTGTGGTGATTGTTCCGGCTTCAGAATTGGATCGGAGTTTGGAGTTTTTTCAGGCTCAGGGAACCGCCGCTTGGGCGATCGGGACGGTGATTGCCGAACCTGATGGGGTGATTATGCCTTGGCTGTAGCTAGGCTTGGAACATTCTTGGCTGCATTCCCATCAAAAATGAGTGATAGCAAAATTCACAGAACATTCTTGAGTGATGAAAATTATGCCCACGATATCTAATTTTGAAAATAGCAATCTAAACAATCTAAACAATCTAAACAATCTAAACAATCTAACTACTCCAGCGTGGTTAGTAGATTTAGAAGAAACCGAGATGGAAGTAGTAACTGGCGGGCTTCTTTCTGGCGCTTGGTATCAACGCTGGTTAAATAACTTCAAATCTGGCAGATTAGATTTCTTCCGGGCGCAACGGATGGTAGGTCGCCTTTTGAATGAAGAAGCAGCAGGGAATACGCCCACGAATAATGCGATCGGCTTCAACTGGTGGAGTACTCTATCTCCTAACGATCAGTTTCTCTGGAATGTAGGGGTAGTTCAAGCAATCAATGCCAATGTGCCGCCAACGGTGAATTATGGCTTCCGTCCCTTCGGTTAAGTTTGGCTCATCTATCTAATTTGTCTGGTCTAGATAGCCTCAGTTAGCAACATCTGGAGAGAAGACGATCGCCACTATTTTTACTCGTACTCACTCTCCAGAATTATTTTAGTGATTGCCCTTGAATTTTGTGGTGAATCTTGAGCAAAGTGGTAAATCCAAATATTTGAATCTAGGAAAACTTTAGAGTTTAACTCTGTCACTATATATTTCCTCACGATCGAATTTGTAATCGACTGGTAATTTTCCTGACAAGCTCTTAGACCACTCTATAAATTGCTGACGTTTATCTCGCTTTATCTCTAAATTATCTCTACTTGTAAAAAAAACTTCAATTCTTAATTTTTCTCCTTCGAGCTCAGTAGGTAAAGGTTGTTCTAATTCCAGTACCCCGTTTTTGCAAGTTGCAGTAAGCACAATCATGATTTTTATACATCCTTAGTATTATGTAGATGATAGAGTATTATGTAGATGTTCAAGCAAATTAAAAGTATTTTTTTAGATCAATCCTAGGGAAGAAAATGGGCTGGCTTAATTATTCTCGTAGGGGCAAGGAGCGGAAGTTTTTAGGGCG
>JAAUUE010000119.1 GCA_012031635.1 Coleofasciculaceae cyanobacterium SM2_1_6
CGTGCTTCTGCTAAGGCTACTGGTGCACTGGTGTGCTGGTGGCGGTGCTGCTACAGCGATCGGTGGTGCTGGTGGTGCTGGTGGTATGGGCGGCGCAGGTGGTGTCGGCGGTACTGGCGGCACAGGCGGTGCTTCTGCTTCCATGGGCGGTAACGGCGGCGTTGGCGGCGATGGTGGTCTAACTGCAATTATCGGCGGTACCGGTAATATTGCTGGAGCCGGCGGTGTCGGTGGTAAAGGCGGTAACGGCGGTGCTCCAGGTAACGGTGGTGCTGGCGGTGCTGGCGGTACTGGTGGTCTGGGTGGTGCTGGTGGTCGGGGTGGTTCTGCCACTGCCATCGGCGGTAGATCCCTAAGTAACCCAACTACCAAGGGTTCTGGAGCTAGTGGCGGTTCTGCCTTTGCCCGTGGTGGTGATGGCGGGATTGGTGGTACTCCCGGCAACGGTGGTGTTGGTGGTGCGATCGGTGCTCCCGGCACAGTTGGCGGTGTTCCCGGTAACGGTGGTAACGGTGGGATTGGTGGTACCGCTAATGCTGGTGGTACTATACCTCAACTTGGTGGTAACGGCGGTGTTGGTATTAACGGCCAAGCAAATGGTCCTGGCATAGCTCAAGCAGGAAAAGGAATCAGTGGTGCTGGTGGTGCTGCTGGAGCTAATGGTGTTAGCCCAACCTTGCCTCTTACTGTTTCTCTCCCCGGCACTAACGGTACTGTAGGTGCCGGCGGTGGTGCTGGTGGTGCTGGTGGTGATGCCTACGCCAAGGGTGGTAAAGGCGGACGCAGAGGTCCCGGCGGCAAACTTGGTGGCTTCGGTGGTTCTGCTACTGCGATCGCTGGTGCTGGTGGCTCTCCCTTCAACACTGCTCTCTCTGCTGGTGGTGCTGGTGGTTCTGCTACTGCCGTTGCTGGTAAATCCTTCGCTGGAGCCATGGGTGGCTTTGCCCGAGCAACTGGTGGTGCTGGTGCGCCTGGGACAACTGGCGGTGCTGGTGGTTCCGCCTATGCAGTCGGTGGTCGGGGCGGTCGTGGACCTCAAATTGGTTCCGGCTCCTTTGCTGGTGCTGCTATTGCGATCGGTGGAGCTGGTGGTACTTCTACCACTGGTGATGGTGGTGCTGGTGGTGCGGCTACAGCGATTATCCGTAAAGGTAAGCTACCTAGCGTAATTAGTTCTACCTTTGCCTATGCTAAAGGTGGTGCTGGTGGTGCTGGTGTAACTGCTGGTGGTGCTGGTGGTTCTGCAGAAGTATTCTTCAAGCGGGTCAACACAACTCAAGCCTCCTTTGAGTCAAAACTTGATGGTAGTGGTGCTTTAGCTGTTGGTGGTGCTGGTGGTTCTGCTTCTAATGGTAGAGGTGGTGATGGTGGTTCTGCGACCGTAACCCTCGGAGCCGGTTCTGTTGGTGGCTTTACCGTAACTGGAGCCATGGCTACTGGACTTAATGGTGGTGTTGGTGGACAGGTATTTGTTCGCGGTGGTACTCTCCTAGTCCAAGGTGGTGCTGGTGGTTCCGGTGCTGGTCCTAACGGTGCTGGTGGTACTGGCGGTACTGCTTCCTTCCGGTTCTAGACTTATTTAGCTCACTCTTTCTGGGTGGGCTACTCAGCCTAGAAACAAAAAATAGCCTGATTCCATAACTGGAGTCAGGCTTTTCCATATTTTTATGTGTCATTAACACACCCGACAAATTAGCAATCGATTAAAATTGGACAGCTTTTCCAAGGCAGAAAAGAGATTAATTTTTTACTTGGCAGATAGGGGCGCATAAAGCATCGACCTTCTTCGTTTAAGACTGCGGCCATAAAAGAAAAGGTACTGTTAGAAATAGCCAAGATATCGCATTTACTCAACAAATAGAAATCTGGATAAAATTCCGCTTCAGGAAAATCTGCCCCCAAGATTTTTGATGTTACAGGGTTGTATTCCGCAAAATCCTCCACCACATCATCAATATCATCACTAGCAATAAACAAAACTGGACTGTCTAGGGTCGACCAGATTTCTTTGAGCCATTCCAAGTACCACTCCGAAGGCGCAGCATAGAGATGATGCCAGCCCATTTCTTCATGAAGGTGTTTGGCACTTGTAATATAGTCTCCTCGTCGTAGATGTATTCCTACAACAGTCATGCCCCTAGACCTTAACTTCTCCCATAGTGGCTCTAGTCTAGTTTTTACATCTAATTTGGGCTGAAATAAAAATTTATAATAGTCTTGATGATTGTTAATTGTGTAATAACTATGATGTATTTGCGCTAAAGCATAAAAATCAACATTACGGAATGGAGGAATTGGTTGGGGAAATAAACCATCCAAAACTGTATAGTGGTTTTCATTACTAGTAAATTGACTGAACTGGGGCAACTCTCTACTAATTGGTGGGTCACTGTGACCAAATAGATATTGTCCGATCCATTCTGGAGTTTCTACTCTTAGGTTGTAGAGCTTAGCATAGGTTTTCAGATACACATACTGGAGAAGACTATTCCCAAACCGCCCCAAATTCCCCAAACAGGACATGGTAATGACTCCTCGCTTAATATAAAAAGCGTCGCCCCAAGTCCGGTGGTAGGGCGTAGTCGTGGCAATCCGCACAAAACCGTACTGTTCCAAAAAATCATCCATATCATCAATCAAGCCACAGCCTTCATAAAGCTCCACATAGCTGACTTCCGTATTGATGGCATCCACATACTTCAGTAGATTAGTCGCTCCTTGCAGAGCCAAGAGTTCTGCCCCTTGGATATCAAAATTAATTAGGTTCACCTCCGCCGGATGAATTTCTAGCTCTTCTAGGATCGTGTCTAGAGTCTTCGCTACCACCTCTACTTGATGGGTTTCTTCAATTTCTGGGTAAACCTCACTATGGATTTTCAAAGGCAAAATAGAACTAGATTGATCCAAGGAAGTAATCCGAAAATTCACAGTCCCATTTTCATTACTAGCCGCACAATGCACCGCCACTACCTTCTCCAACCCCGTCAGATTATTTTCTGCAAGATACTGACGATAGTTGGCTAAATTCCCCTCTAAACCGGGAAATACCTCTGGGTTCGCTTCAATGAATACCGCCGTCTTCAAGCCCATATTGTGATACGCCCACACTTCTCCCCCCAGGTGCGCCCCTACGTGTAGCACACCTCTTGGTTCCACTGGATTAATAGCGTTGTAGCGGGCTAAACTCCCCCAATCTAGCCATTTCTCCGCATCGGGAATAATTAAAGCCCGGAATCTTTCATGGACAGCCAAATAGTTGGCATACTGAAAATCTTCATCTGTTGGCAAAAACTCCGGTCTAAACTCCAAGCCATTGGGCTGAATCTTAAATACTAGATATTGATAATGTTGTAAGTAGGCAAAAACAGCTTGGAGACTAATCCCCGATTCAAGGTAAGTCCCGCCATACTCAAACTGCAAATAATCTATTTTGCCCTTGGCTAATAACTTCTCCGCCCCCCGCAAAACTTCTAACTCTGCCCCCTCCGCCGCAATTTTGGCAAAGTGAATCCGCTTGATCTGGTGTTGCTGACAGTAGGTATCTAGGGTAATCCCTAAAACCTGTAATTCTTGGGGAGTACCCATGGCAAAGTGTTCTTCACTAAGAGGACGACTCCGAAATAGGGTGCTGTAGTAGGGATGATTTTCATAATAATAAAATGTCTGGGAACCAACTGTTGCTGCTACTGCGGCACTATTAAAGACAACTTGCTTATTAGTGATAGCTGTACCGAGGTTGGCATTAAGTTCAGGATAGAGAATCGTTAGGGGTTCAAATACATGAACCTGAGAACCGCTATGGGTATCTAACACTGTTTTTGTCCATTCTCCAGCTCCAGCCCCGATATCAAAGATTACTTGATCTGGCTCGATATAATTCCGAATCACTCCCGCCTCACCGTCTGCCTCTATTTGCTCAAGGTAGGTAGAAATATAATTTGTTACGTTTGCTTCTTCTTGCCCAGAACTTTCTTCTGGAGTTAATTCTTCTGGTGCTGCTTCATAGTAGGGGGCGCAGACATTGCTGATGGGCTGGGCGGGGTAGAGGGTGTAACGGAGGGCAACTATATTCCCCCAACTTAATCCCAGACTAAAAATTTTATCAATTTCTACTGGTGGACATTTGAGGTCAATAAATTTTTCTCTTGTACTTGCATCGATAATAATTGCTGTGCGGTAGTCTAGGTTTTGTAGGATTTTTAGGCACTCGATCGCCGCTCCTGAAAACTCAGCACTGCCACTACTGTATTCAAAAACTACAATATCTGGGACTAGATAATCTGGTAATTGGGCAAGCTGATTAATAATTACGGCTTCGTAGCCTTCCACATCTAGTTTGAGACAGGTAACTTTTTGGGGATGAAAACTATTGAGTAAACCCTGAAGACTGAAGGAAACTACTTCTTTGGTTTCTTGGGAAGCTCCAAACCAGCTAGATTTGAGAGTATTGAAATTTGCATCTAGTTTGCCGTCCCAAGCTCCTAAATACAGGGTTTGAGTGCCGTCATGGTCTGATAGGCAGGCTTCAATAAGTTTGATATTGTGGGTTTTACAGAGGGTGTGAACTTCTGGTACAGGCATTGGCTCGATCGCCAAAGTTGTAAAGCCTAACTCTGCAAAGGTTTGGCAATAGAAGCTGAAGGTTCCCACCCCCACATCAATGCAGACACCCCGGCGATCGCTATCTAAATTAGGCAAAAGCTCGGCAACAACTGCTTGTGTACATTCTTCACACCGGATCACAGGAAACCTCCACGCATTACAAACGGCTCTCATTATACCTTGCTTGCTTCCAGTTGCAGGACTTGAAAATTTAATCAGGAATTAGCTGGGGTCTTTCCTTTAGCTAAATAGTTATGGAAAGAATAGTTATAATTGGCAATTATTGCCAAGGACGATCGAGCCGCTATGACTTTAATCCAACTCCACCGCCCTGCTATTACTTGGGAAATTCTCCCTGCCGACTTTATCCTCCCCGATGACCCTGTGGAAAATAACCTCCAACCCCTCCTCGCTGCCGCCCTCCGGGAATCCCTAGAATTAGCAGGTTTAATCCTGATCGCCGATGTAATTGCTACCAATTTTGGACTGTGTGCCAAGGTAGCAGACAAAACTGTGGTCAAAGCTCCTGATTGGCTCTGGATTCGGGACGTACCGGGTCTAGACAGTCAGATTCGCCGTAGCTACACTCCCCATGCTGAAGGACCAGTCCCCCTAATAGTAATGGAGTTTATCTCCGAGACAGAAGGGCAGGAATATTCCTTGAATCCCCATTATCCCTATGGAAAGTGGTATTTTTATGAGCAGATATTGCAAGTCCCTATTTATGTCATCTTCCATCCCTATACTGGAGAGCTAGATGTGTATTGTTTACAGGAAAACAGTTATCATCTACAGATTACTGATGAGTATGGTCGCTACTGGCTGCCAGAGATTGGTTTGTTTTTAGGCGTATGGCAGGGTAGTAGAGGACAAATAAATGCTAACTGGCTGCGTTGGTGGGATAGCTCAGGAAATCTTCTGCTCTGGGGAAAAGAATTAGTAGAACAGGAACAGCAACGAGTGATTCAAGAGTATCAACGAGCAGAACAGGAACGCCAACGAGCAGAACAGGAACACCAACGGGCAGAGCAAGTAACATCAGATCTAGAGCAAGAGCGTAGCACTCGACAATTATTAGAGGCAAAACTCCGAGAATTAGGCTTTGATCCTGGGCAATTGTCTTAGCTCTAATCTAAAATTACACTTTACTTGCCCCTAATTGTAGGGCGTAGAGGTTGGCGTAGATGCCCGATCGCTCCACTAGCTCCTGATGGGTTCCTTGTTCAATGATTTCTCCCTGCTGGACGACGAGGACTTGATCCGCTTGGGTGACGGTACTGAGACGGTGGGCAATGACAAAGCTGGTGCGGTTTTTGAGGATGCGGGCGATCGCCTCTTGGACCATAGCTTCGGTGCGGGTATCAATACTGCTGGTAGCTTCATCAAGGATCAGAATCCGGGGATTAACCAGTACGGCTCTGGCAATACTAATCAACTGGCGCTGTCCCTGACTAAGGCTGACACCACGCTCCCCCACGAGGGTCGCATAACCTTGGGGCAGACTGGTGATAAATTCGTGGACATTGGCAACCTGAGCTGCCGCTTCAATATCGGCTTGGCTAGCATCGGGAATCCCAAAGGCAATGTTTTCGCCCACGGTGCCAGTGAACAGAATATTATCTTGCAACACAATCCCAATCTGCCGCCGCAGACTAGCTTGGGTGACGGTTCTAATATCAATTCCATCAATTTTGACCACACCCCCAGAAACATCGTAGAAGCGGAGGATCAGGTTAATAATGGTACTTTTGCCAGCCCCGGTAGCTCCCACAAGGGCGATCATCTGTCCGGGTTGAGCATGGAGATTTATGCCTTTGAGGACGATTTGGTCAGGTTTGTAGCCGAAGGTGACATCTATAAATTCTACTCTGCCCTGAATGGGGGGCATGGTTTGGGCGTTGATAGTATCTTGGAGGGTGACGGGTTCATCGAGGAGGAGAAAGATTCGCTCGATCGCTGCTAGGGCAGACTGGGCTTGGGTATAGAATTGGCTGAGAATTTGGATAGGGCGGAAAAATTGCTGGACGTAGAGCAGAAAAGCGGTGACAGTCCCCACCGTAACAGAGCCATTAACTGCCATGTAGCCACCGTAGGCAAGAACTAAACCCGTAGCGAGGGTATTCAGAAAATCGATCGAGGGCAGAAAAGCAGCAGTGATGGCAACGGCTTGGACATTGGCATCCCGGTTGGCGGCGTTAATGGTGGCAAACTCTTCAATATTTAACTGGACACGGTTAAAGGCTTGGGCTTCCCGGACGCTGCCGATATCTTCTTCAATTTTGGTGGACAGGTCGCCGATGGTCTGCCGGGTGACTCGAAATTTAGTTCTCGCTAACCGAGCAAAAAAGCTGGTGGTCAGGATCATCAACGGCACGATCAGGTTACTAAGTAAACCCAAGGTGGGGTTAATAATCATCATGGCGATGACAATCCCCAACAAGCTAAACAGGTTGCCGAGCATCTGGGCGATCGTCTGTCCAAAGGCTTGATTCACAGTGCTGACATCGTTGAGGAGCCGACTCATGAGATCCCCGGCTTCACTTTGGTCAAAAAAGCTAATGGGCAGACTTTGAATTTTCGTAAAAATATCCCGGCGCATCTCCGCCAAAATATTCTGGATCATCCAGCCGACCCTCGCAATCTGCGCCCTAATCGCTTGAATGCCGATCAAATAAATAAAAGTTAAAAGTCCTAACATTGCCAAGAGACCGGGGAGATCTTTTTGGGCAATCAGGTTATCGATCGACCACCCAATCAACGCTGGCCCCAAGGACTGGGAAAAGGCTCCCACCATCACAAAAAAGATAATTAGAGGGATATCTAATTTGTAGGGGACAAAATACTGAAAAAATCTCTGGAGGGTAGATATTTGTTGGTTGGCTTTCTGTTCAGAGGCCACTAGGGGGACGGAACTTCTCATGATCACTAACTCTCTAGAACTTATCCCTATAGTTTACGGCATCTACGCTGGTTCGGACTTGGCAAGGTTGGTGGCTGGGAGCAGAAGATTGAGATTGTGGGGGATTATTTCATATCCGACAAAAAAAGTCGGGTATAGTTGACGAAGTTTTGATCTTTGGATTACTGTTAGGTTCAACATCAAAAATTCCCAAGATTCATAACCCAACAACTCAACCTAAGTTTTAGAGAAAGCCCCATGACCCAAGCTACCCAAACCAAGATTAATCCAAATAATTTGACCTGTAGCCCCCTTGCTGGACTGAAATGCAAGGAATGTGGGGCTGAGTACGAAGCTAAGGCAATTCATGTGTGTGAGCTGTGCTTTGGTCCTTTGGAAGTAAAATACAACTACGATGTGATCAAAAGCCGTGTTACCAGAGAGACCATCCAAGCTGGTCCCAACTCTATTTGGCGTTACCGAGATTTCTTGCCTGTCACCAGCGAAGAACCCATTGATGTGGGAACGGGCATGACTCCTTTGATCAAATCAACTCGTCTAGCTCGGCGCTTGGGACTCAAAAATCTTTATATTAAGAATGATGCTGTGAATATGCCTACCCTCAGTTTCAAGGATCGGGTAGTGTCTGTTGCTTTAACTAGAGCTAAAGAATTGGGCTTTACGACGGTATCCTGTGCTAGTACCGGGAATTTGGCAAACTCCACGGCAGCGATCGCTGCCCACGCTGGTTTAGATTGTTGTGTATTTATTCCCTCTGACTTGGAAGCCGGCAAAGTTTTGGGCACGTTGATCTATAACCCCACGGTGATGGCGGTGAAGGGCAACTATGATCAGGTGAATCGTCTTTGTTGTGAAGTTGCCAATACCCACGGCTGGGGCTTTGTGAATATTAACCTCCGTCCCTACTACTCGGAAGGCTCGAAAACCTTGGGCTTTGAAGTTGCCGAACAACTGGGCTGGAAACTCCCCGATCACATCGTGGCTCCCCTCGCTTCTGGTTCTTTGTACACGAAGATTTATAAGGGTTTCCAAGAATTTGTTAAGGTGGGTTTAGTGGAAGATAAGGCAGTGAAATTTAGTGGAGCGCAGGCGGAAGGTTGTTCTCCCATTGCTCAGGCTTTTGCTGAGAACCGGGATTTCATTACCCCAGTCAAACCCAACACCATTGCCAAATCCATTGCGATCGGCAACCCTGCTGACGGCATCTATGCAGTGGAACTTGCCCAAAAAACTGGGGGACACATTGCAGCCGTTACTGATGCGGAAATTATTGCTGGGATTAAGCTCTTGGCGGAAACCGAAGGTATCTTCACCGAAACTGCGGGCGGCACCACGATCGCTGTCTTGCAAAAACTCGTAGCCGAGGGCAAAATTGATCCCGAAGAAATCACCGTGGTCTACATCACTGGCAATGGCTTAAAAACCCAAGAAGCAGTCCAAGGCTACATCGGCGAACCCTTCACCATCGAAGCCAAACTAGACAGCTTTGAGCGCGCCTACGAACGGGCGCAGACCCTCGATCGGCTGGACTGGGAACCAGTATTAGTATAAAAAGAGGTAGAGGAGGTAAAGAAGAAGGAGGTAGAGGAGGTACAGGGAGGTAAAGAATTTAGAGGAGAATGGAAGGGAGTAAAGGAGTTACTGAGTTACTTGTCTGTTTCTCTTTCCATGCCAACAATTCTCTTACCTGCAAAACAGATTGAGAGAGGTTAGACAATACCTAAAAGAGTAGCTTGATCAACTTCTAATCAATCATTTCTATCTAAACCTTCCCCTCCTTCTTAACCTAATTTCTCCTCTACCTCCCCTTACCTTCTTTACCTCCCCTTACCTCCTCCTAACTAAAAACTATTATTCAAAAACAAAAACACTATGTCTATAACTGTACTTGTTCCTACTCCCCTGCAAAAATTTACTAACGACCAAGCTACTATCAACTGTACGGGGGGGACGATCGCTGAACTGATTGAATCTCTTGAATCTAATTGTCCCGGCATTAAAGCCCGGTTGTGTGATGAAGAGGGCAAGCCCCGGCGCTTTTTGAATCTTTATGTAAATAGCGAAGATATCCGGTTTCTTGATGGCACGAAAACTCCTCTCCAAGATGGTGATGAGGTGAGCATTGTCCCGGCGGTGGCTGGAGGTTGAGGTTTGGAAAAAGCTGGATAAACCTAGATTAACCGGAAAAACTGGACTGTAGCCATACTATAATTGGGTTTTTAATCCCTTCATCAGGTGACCCTATGAAAATTTCCGCAGCCCAGTTTATTGAACAACTCAATAGTGCCATCAAAAAGCATCACCTCCTAGAGCATCCCTTCTATCAAAGGTGGAACCGGGGAGAATTGTCCCTAGGTATGTTGCAGGAATATGCTCAAGAGTATTATCTCCAAGTCCATAATTTTCCTACCTACGTCAGTGCGACCCATGCTGCTTGTGAAGATATTAAGATTCGGCAGATGTTGCTAGAAAACTTGATGGAAGAAGAGCAAGGTGAGGAAAATCATCCAGAGTTGTGGTTACGGTTTGCTGAGGGGCTGGGAGTCGATCGAGCCGCAGTTTTATCTCGCCAGTACCTAGACAAGACTCGTGAATCGGTAAAAATCCTCAAGGACTTAGCCAAAAGTGAAGATGCAGCTCTAGGCATGGCAGCCCTTTATGCCTACGAGTCCCAAATTCCTGAAGTTTCGACTACCAAGATTGCTGGGCTTCGGCAGTTCTATGGGGTTGAAGCAGAAGCTACTTTATCCTTCTTCCAAGTCCACGAACAAGCGGATCAATACCATTCCCAAGCAACTCGTGAGGCCTTGGTCAATCTATGCACCACGGCGGAGCAGCAACAACAGGCTCTAGAAGCAGCAGAAAAGGCGGCTTGGGCTTTGAATCTCTTGCTCGATGGGGTTTATGAAACCTACTGTCAAGATACTTTATCCAGAGAGGCAGAATTAATTTAAGGATTAAGGATTTGTGAAGAATGGGAGTGGGGTTTTGGCTTCGACTCCGCTCAGCCAGCGATGATGGTTATGGTTTTTAGAAAATGGGATCAGGGGTATTTTTGATCCTGAACTCACACTAAATAAATATCAATCTTACTGGGGACGATCGAGAATTGTCCCTATTTTTTCTTTCTACCAAATTTGGTTTTATTAACGTGAGTTCGATGGCAAAAAAAGGCTCAGATGTATAAGCTAAAAGTGTTGAAATTTAAGCAATCTGAGCCATGACTATAATTCTAGCCCGTCTTGACCTTGAGGAAATATATTGTGATGTGGATGACTTTTATCAAATCTGGCAACGATATGTGGAGTTCTTGCCTCAACTACCTTATGAAGGCAAAGCTAAACAGTACAAATCAAAGTTGAGTATTAGCGAAGTCATGACCATTGTCATTGCCTTTCATGGTTCAGGATTCCGTACCTTCAAAGATTTCTATACCCTGCAAGTATTACCCCATTGGCGACGAGCCTTTCCCAATTTAATGCCAGTTTTGTCAAAGCAACAGCTAAGATTGAAGCTGATCTATGACTACGCTTAGCCTCTAATCGCTGTGTTTGGGGAGTTCTACCCACCTATAGTGGTCGTGGCGCACCTTGTAAGCATGGGCATAAATTCAAACTAAATGTCCCGGAAACTTGGTCTGTCGATAACTTGTCTTCGTAAGTCCTATTACTTTAATAAAGCGGGTTGGGGGATGGCGGCAATTAGTTGGCGGGTGTAATCAGAAGTGGGATGGCGGTAGATATTTTCGGCAGTATCAATTTCCTCGATCGATCCCCGATTCATGACCATGATTCGATTACTCATAAACTTCACCACACTCAGATCGTGGGAAATAAAAATATAAGTTAGATTAAACTCCCGTTGCAGAGCTTTGAGTAGATTGAGGACTTGGGCTTGTACCGACACATCCAGAGCCGAGACAGATTCATCACAAATAATAAACTTTGGATTCAGCGCCAAAGCCCTGGCAATACAGATGCGTTGCCGTTGCCCCCCAGAAAACTCGTGGGGATAGCGATCGAGGGCTGTACTATCTAGACCAACTTTTTCCAAGAGATACACCGCCCGTTCCCGTTGAGAAGCTTTTTGTCCGACCCTGTGGATCACCAGAGGCTCCATAATCGCTGCCCCTACCTTTTGCCGGGGATCGAGGGAACTGTAGGGATTTTGGAAAATTATTTGCATTTGTCGCCGCAGTTGCCGCAGGCGATCGCCCGCCCAAGGCAGGATATTTGTCCCCTCAAAGAAAATTTTTCCCGCTGTCGGCTTCATTAACCTCAGAATTGTTC
>JAAUUE010000120.1 GCA_012031635.1 Coleofasciculaceae cyanobacterium SM2_1_6
TCCTCTTACTCCCCTTCTCCTAGGGAGAAGGGGCTGGGGGATGAGGGGCTTTTTCCTTCTTCACGCAAGAGTCTATTCAAGTACAAATTCCCGGTGAGGAAGCAACCCTCAAGCAATCAAAAATAATTGCCGGCAGCAAATAGTATTAAAATTAACAAAATTCAACCCATATTTTTTACCTACCCTATGTCTTCAGAAAATCTCGGCGCTGATGCCATTGATATTGCGATCGCCCAAGGCATTGACTTTGATGGCTCCCCCATTCCCCCCGCCAAACTAGACCTCTACACCAAAGTGATGGCTCTAGAAGCAGGCAGACAACGCAGTGGAGTCTCCAATACTATGCGCTCCCGGATTGTCCGCATCGGGGCGAAGCATATTCCCCAAGCAGAACTTGACCAAATGCTCATTGCTGCCGACTTTGCGCCCCTCAAGGACAAAGAAATCGCCTTTTATTACAGTAAGTAATCTATTTATTAAATTATTGGCATTCTTTTCAGGAGAGTAGCGATCGACTAGCGCATCATGCATAGATAGCTATTTTTTCTCTACCTCCTCTATGACCAACACCCTAACTAACACCCTATTCAAAGGAATTGCCCTTTTCACCCCCGGCGGCGACCTCATCTACACCATTGATGCCACCAAGCAGGAACACTGGCATCTAGACCTCTGCACCGCCCTCCAAGAAATTCTCGACCTTCCCGAACCGCCCCATTTCCTAGTCCCCGGCTATACCGCCGCCATCGATCGCTGGCTCGACCACCGCACCCAACAGATCTGCACCGCCGCCGAACTCCACCTCCCTGTCCGCCGTTACCAACCCCTCCTCAATGCCATCTTTGGGACTCAGAACCTTGTCTGGCAGGTCGCCCCGTGGCAAGAAAAATTTTGTGATCCCGTCGTCCTCGAAACCTACCGCCCCCAGTTTCCCCAACTCTGGCAAGACCACGACCTCATTGTTAACTATCAGGCAAATCGAGCTAACCAAATTTCTCTGCGGCAATCCATCCGTCCCTCTGCTTCAACCCCCCAAAGTTATGTTCTCCGTCTCTTCGTTTCTGGACACAGCAGCAACACCGAGCGCATTCTCCACGAACTCCACGAACTCCTCGAAAAATCCCTCCGCCATCCCTACACCCTCAAGGTTATCGATATTTTCAAACACCCAGACCAAGCGGAACTCAACCATATTTCGGCAACTCCGACCCTTGTGCGTGTCACCCCCGAACCCGTCCGCCGCATCGTTGGTGATCTTTCCAATAGCGATCGAGTCCTCCAACTCCTCATTGCCCCCGAAGAACACTAGATCATTTTCAACAGGTGGTAATCATGAATATTTATATATCACCATTTTAAGTAGATGTAATGAAAAACCATAAATATACTAATACAGATAAATAAGCTAGAAAAGCTATACTGCCAAATAAGTACTATAGTCACACATTGACTAGACCTAATTTTACTGACATATAAAATTATTTGCTTATACAGTCTTTTTAGACTATATAGTTTTAGTTTTTATATATAAATAAATAAGCATGTTAGCTCTTAAAATTGTATATATTAAAAAGCAATTATTTACACACTCCTATTCTTTAAGAATATATCCTCCGGGACTACTACACCAATCTAAGCGATTAATTCTCACTTTTTGATCAGCAAAAAACTCATCCACCGCCCGACTTTCTCCCTCCCAAGGAGAATTTCCATAACCATCAATTAACACAACCCCGCCGGGGACTACTCGCTGCCACAAATGCCGTAATCCGATCGAGGCTGGGGCGTACAGATCCACATCAATATGTAATAGTGAAATACGTAAACTAGGATTTTCTTGGAGATATTTGGGAACAGTTTCTTGAATATCCCCCTTAACTAAAACTATCCGGGGTTTGTAGGGAATAAATCGATCGCTATCAAAAATATCAATGGCATCTCGTAATTGTGCTTCAAACTCACTAATTTCTGCCCCAGTATGATTATTTTCAGCATTAACAGAATTAAGCTGAGAATCTTCAGAATCCGATTCTTGATAACTCCGAAAATAGTCAAAACCAATGACTTGTCTTTGGCGATCGCCCATATTCCGAATCTCCAAGAAGTTTGCCCAAGACATCAACGAACCGCCTCGATGTACCCCCAACTCCACAATATCCCCCGGCAAATTCACAACCTTTTGAAAAAACTCATAATGGGCTAAAAACCTTTTTAAGAAAGCTCGCCGGGTATAAATCTGAAAATTACGACATATTTCCTGCTTCGGCACAGCAAAATTCACAAAATGCTCTTCCAACATCTGCTCGATCGCATCATCCGCCGCAAAATTAGGCGAACATTCCGGGATATTTTCTTCCATAAACTTCTCTTCTCTAACGATTTTTCTCTTACAATAAAACAAATAACTAACTACTTCTGACCCAACTTTTTGCACTAATAATCATGTTAGCCACCACTCCCACTTATAGCCGCTCCTATCAAGTTACTTGGGAAAAACTGCCCGATGATTTTGTGCTGCCCGATGACCCAGTGGATAATATCAATCAACCCGCCCTCGCTGCTGCCCTCACCGAAAGTCTACAATTAGCTGGTAAACTTCCGGAAACTGCCCTCACCCCTACTAACTATGGCATTTGCGCTACCATTAATGGCAAATTTGCTGTCAAAGCTCCCGATTGGGCGTATATTCCCCAGATTGGAGTCGATCGCTCCGAAGTAATCCGCAGTTATACCCCTCGATTACAGGGAGAAATTCCTACCTTAGTTTTAGAATTCCTTTCTGACACCGAAGGCGGAGAATATTCCGTCAAAGAGACCTTTCCCGTCGGTAAGTTTTTCTATTACGAACAGATTTTACAAATCCCCAATTACGGTATTTTCAACCCAGACACCGGGGCTTTAGAGTTATATCGGTTAGACAATCAGAAAAAATATCAATTAGAAACAGCCAATACCCAAGGTAGATTTTGGATTCCAGAAATACAGCTTTTCCTAGGAGTCTGGCAAGGTGAGCGAGAAAACCGGGATAGCTATTGGTTGCGCTGGTGGGATCAACAGGAAAATCTATTATTATGGGGGCGGGAACAGGTTGCCCAAGAGTATCAAAAAATTGTAGCTGAACGCCAACGAGCTGAGGCTGAATATCAACGAGCAGAAGTTGAACGTCAACGAGCAGAACGATTAGCGGCTCAATTACGGGCAGCAGGTATCGAACCAGAAGCCTAGCTCAAACTGTTATTTTTTTATTAGACCTCTTGCAGTAGGGCAATGCTCACCTCACATCCACCATAAGCATCACTTAATCTTGATCCTAAACAACAAAAACTGAGTTACTTGCGCTGGATTGAAATTGTCATCACTAACCAAGATTAGGCTCTGGCTACCATCAGCTAACCGAGAACCAAGAGCCATAGCTTCTAGGTTATCTAGCTTAATTCCTAAAGTTGCCAAATCCAAGACTAGCTTTTTGCGGATGGGCTGAAAACTGGGGGTCAGGAAGCGCAGACTGGGGATAGAGGAGGTGTCCGTAGCCGTCCCCGTAGCAATTTGGTAGATTTTGGCACTAATTTCTGGAGGAGCTTCCGGGATTCTTGAACCATAACTTTTTTCTAAACTCAGGAAAAATCCCCGCTCTGGCAGGGCAATAATTTCTGACAGACCATGGGAGATCGCTGCTGGGGGGGCGGGTTCTAGTTGGTAGAGGTTTTCCGAAATCAGGAGAGGCGGGGTGGTGTCGGTAATCAGGTAGTGGAGGAAACGCAGGGGAGGCAGTTGATCGGGGTTTTCGGGGTTTAGATCCTGGTGTAGGGGTGCTTCAGTGGCAGTAAAGATGCGGTAGGGATCGCTTTGGGTATTGCCATCGGCAGCGATCGCCAACGACTCAAATCCTAAGTTGGACTGAATCCCCCGACTAGGATTAACTCCCGGCAAGTAGCGATCGGGCAGGGGTATAGATTGCTTTTGGTTCCCAGTTTCTAGGTCGTACTCCTGAATTAATGGCTCCGCCTGGTCAGTTCCTTCACTACTGATCAAGACACTTCCCGCCGGAGTGAGGGCAATTCCTTCTGCATCAATGGTATTAGGAGCATAGGTTACACCGTTTTCTTTTAGGAAAGTAACTTTTTCAATAGTTACCGGAGTTTCTAAATTATTTAAAGAATTATTTAGAGAATTATTTAGAGATTCGGCTACTGGATTGAGTTGTCGTGTTTCTAGGGCAAGTTTGAGGGTATAGAAACGGGCGGGGGCATAATTACTACGATCGTCGGAAATGGCATAAAAAATATCCTTAGCTCGATCGTAGGTAATTCCCGAAATTCCTCCTACCTTCGTGTCTTGAAAATCTATTTTGGGTAACTGATATTCCCGTAAAAATTCCAGATTTATATCTAAAAATCCCCGGTCGGCGGCGGAGACTTGGGGTAGACTACAACTAGTGATGAGCAGTAAAAACAAGAGGGCGATCGACCCCAAACCAAGTTTTAGCAATTGCCAAGATTTAACGAATCTAAAAAGTTTTTGTAAGCTCATAAAATAGATAAATAATATTATTAATAATCTCAACTCAAAAATAAAAAACCTTAATAACTTGCTTGAGAACCAATCGGTACTAATTTATTACCTAAGATTGTTTCTACCATTTTATGGTTCATCGGTTCAGAAAAAAGATATCCCTGCCCAAACTCACAGCCCAACTCCCGTAGCCATTGCAACTGCTGTTTAGTTTCGATTCCCTCCGCCACCACTGCTAGACCAAGTTGATTACTCAGGGCAATAATTGTACTCACCACTTGATAGTTGCGGTTTCCCTGCTGCATTTGTCCAACAAAGGAGCGATCGATCTTTAAGTTATCTGCTGGGAGTCGATGCAAGTAATTGAGAGAAGAATAGCCAGTGCCAAAATCATCAATACTAATTTGAATTTGTCTTTCCTTTAATTGCCTCAATAATCTAATAGTCTTGCTAATATTCTCAATTAGCATACTTTCTGTAATTTCTAAAGTAATAGCAGCACCGGAAATCTTTGTCACCGCCAGGACTCGATCAATCTCAGTCAAAAAACTACTTTGAGCAAGATCCTGAGCCGAAAGATTAATGCTCATTTTTAAGGCACAAGCAGGGAACTCTGCCTGCCATGCTACCAATTGCTGACACACCGTCCGAAACACCCATTGATCGATCGGCACAATCAAGCCCGTTTCCTCAGCGATGGGAATAAATTTCTCCGGGCTGACGATCCCCCTAGTCGGGTGCTGCCATCGAACTAGCGCCTCAAAACCCACCAGACAAGTCTCTGGAGTCGGATTAATTCCCAACTCTATAGAGTTTTGGCGATTATCAAAATTTACAATATCAAAAATTGGTTGATAGCAAATAAAAAATTCTCCCCGCTCTAAGGCTTTGCGGAGGTCTGTTTCTAGGGTCAGACGGTTCACCGCTTGGGTATGCATTTCCACATCGAAGACCTTATAGGAACCTCTCCCCTCTGCCTTAGCTCGGTACATGGCAATATCTGCATCTCGGATAAGTATCGATGGCTGTTGATAATTTGGAGTTCCTAGGACAATTCCTACACTTGTACTAATTACCACTTCCGTCTCATTGATATATAACGGAGTTTGCATATCTTCTAGAATCCGTTCCGTAACTTGAATTGCTTTTTCAATTCCTGCTACATTCTCAAGGAGAATTACAAATTCGTCACCCCCTAGGCGGGCTACCAGATCAATATCCCGGATGTGAGTTGTCAACTTCTGGGCAATTAGGGTCAAGAGGTGATCCCCCACTAAGTGACCCAGGCTATCGTTGATCACCTTGAACCGATCGAGGTCGAGAAATAAAACTGCGTACTGATAATCTGCAAACCGTCGGGAGCGATTGATCGCCAACTCTAGGCGCTCTGTCAACAAGCTGCGATTGGGTAGCCCGGTTAAGCCATCATGGAGCGCATCATAACGGAGGCGTTGTTGAGCCTCGATTCTTTCTGTGATATCCCGAGAGGTAGTTTGGAGTTTGAGTACCTCACCTTGAGCATCTTTAATTGGTTTTGAGAGAGTTTCAAACCAAATATAATTACCCGACTTGTGCCGGATGCGATAAGTGACCGAAATGGGCGTTTGATTGAGGGCATTATTATGGGATTCCTGCACTAACTGTAGGTCTTCTGGGTGTAAAAAATCGTAGGGATGTTGACCAACCATTTCTTGATAATGATAGCCCAGTAGCATCTCACAGGAAGGACTAACGTAAGTGTAACGACCATCAGGATTGTGGAGGCAGACAAGATCATTAGTATTTTCTGCAAGGAGACGATAGCGTTCTTCACTCTCCCCTAGTTCTTGTTCAGCTTGCTGGCGTTCCCGGCGGGCAGATTGCTGCGCACTGAGGTCAAGATCAACACAGTACATTTCTGGCTCTCCCTCGGTATTGGTCAGCATAATATGACTGGAGTAGACTGGTACGATCGAGCCATCTTTCCGCACTAGATTTAATTCTCCGGCGGGGATCGGCTCTCCTGTGGTTAACCACTGGTTTACAGCATCGATGACCGTCGTACACATCTCCGGGGGAATAATCAGGTCTTCTAATTTTCTGCCCAACACCTCCGCCCTAGTATAGCCGTAGAGTCGCTCACTAGCCTCGTTCCAGTAAATCACTTGGCGGTGGCGATCGTAACCCTGAACCGCAATCATCGGTGTAGATTCAAATAGCGTCCGAAATCTTTGCTCACTTTTCTTGAGTAGTAGTTCTGCCTGTTGATGTTCGAGGCGAAATTGGGCATCCCGGAGTTCCCGCCGGACAGCCTCTGGGAGCCGCTTCAAATTATCCTTCATCACATAATCATTGGCTCCAGCTTTCATCATTTCCACAGCCAAGACTTCGCCGATCGTTCCAGAGACCAAAATAAAAGGCAGACTCTGATGATAAGTCCTGACTACTTTCAGGGCGTTAGGAGCATTAAACTTGGGTAGCCGGTAGTCAGAAATTACCAAATCCCATTTTTTCTGCCCCAACATTGCCTGCAATTCTTCTAGGGTTTCTACTCGCTGCCACACCGGATGAAATCCCCCCCGCCGGAGTTCCCGCAGCACCAATAAAGCATCGTCTTCAACATCCTCAATTAGCAACAGGTTTAGGGAATCTGTCATGGCGATAATCTCTATGTATAATCCTTAATATAGCGATCCTAAGTCATTTTCTAAATTAGATTACTTCTGGTCGGTTATTCCCTCCACCGGCGGTGGACGAAATCATTTAAGACTGCTATATCATAATTCTCGTTTTACAAATCTTTAGACATGGGTTCATTAACAAGAATCCAGTACAGTCCCAGTTGTTGTACCGCCTCAGCAAACTTATCAAATTCTACAGGTTTACGGACATAGCTATTGGCTCCTAAGCTGTAACTATCGATAATATCCCGCTCTTCACTAGAAGAGGTCAGCACAACTATAGGTAGTAATCGGGTTCGATCGTGGGCTCGGAGGCGACGCAGAACTTCTAACCCGTCAATTTTAGGTAACTTAATATCAAGTAATACCACCGTTGGTAGGGGAGCATCACTAAATAAAATATTTAAGGCCTCTTCTCCATTGCGAGCTACATTGATTTCATTGACAATTTTACTGCGACGCAGCGATCGAATCACCAGCTTTTCATCATCCGGATTATCTTCAACTAGCAAAATGGAACGGTTATCACTCATGAATTATTTAATTTAGGCTGTTAATTCTAGGCTGTTAATTAGACTTTTAATCTGGATTATAGGGAATGGTGAAATAAATAGTGGCTCCAGCTTCTACAACTCCCTCAGCCCAAACCCTGCCGCCGTGACGATGGATAACTCGCTGTACCGTGGCTAGCCCAATGCCAGTCCCCGGAAACTCATTGGTGTTGTGCAGTCTCTGGAATACCCCAAAGAGCATAGCGGCATACGCCATGTCAAACCCTGCTCCATCATCCCGAACAAAATAAATTGTTTCTTCTCCCGGTTTGGGGGCAGTTTGGGAATTAGTTTGGGGATTAGTTTGGGGATTAGGTTCTATCTCAGAAGTCTTGATCGTCCCAATTTCAATGCGAGCAGTGGGGTGATGACTAGTAAATTTCCACGCATTTTGCAAAAGATTTTCTAGGGCAACTCGCAGGAGGTTACTATCAGCATAGACGATCAGCCCCGGTGTGATCCAAAATTCGACTCGGCGATCGGGCTGGGAGGTTTGCAAATCCGTGGCAATTTCTTGGGCAATTTCTGTCAAGTCAACTCGGCTGTGTTGGATCTCCGTCCTCGAAACCCGTGATAGGCACAGCAAGTCATCAATTAAACTCCCCATCCGCTCCACAGCTCGATGGATGCGATGGAAGTAATCTTTGGCTTCTTCATCAAACTGATCGCCGTAGTCTTCGATCAGGGCTTTACTAAACCCATCGATCGCCCGCAGAGGGGAACGCAGATCGTGGGAAACTGAATAGGCAAAGGCTTCTAGTTCTCGATTCGCCGCCGCCAGTTTCTGGGTGATTTTCTCATTTCTGGTTTCAACCCGTTTGCGATCGCTAATATCTGTCACTCGGACTAGGGTCATCGATTTACCCGCCACCAGAATCCTATTAATAGCGATATTGCCCCAGAAAATATTTCCTTGCTGGGTTAGGTATTCCAGTTCTTGACTCCATAGCCCTTGGGTAACTACAGCTTGAGCAATAGCTTTTAGCTCCTCATCGGTAAATCGCTGATGCTGGAGTTCATGTCCATAAATACCAATAAGGTCAGCTTTGTCTGTTGCTTCAAAGAGTTCCACCGCCCGGCGATTACAATCTACCGTCAAAAATGTTTCAGAATCAACTAAAAAGAGGGCATCCGCCGATTCATTGAAAATTGCTTCTCGCAGATCACGACTGCGGATAATTTCCTGCTCTGCCGCCTTGCGATCGCTAATATCACGGATCATAAATAGAACTTCTTGCTTATCCTCGATCGGGACAATCCGCACCTCCTCTTGTTGAAGATTTCCGGAGATCTCTATTTCCTGTTCATAAACCTGAGTTTGCCTAGTTTCTAGAGCAACCGTCATGTAGTGAAATTGACGCTCATAGAGTTCTGGCGGCAGACAATCTTTCATCGCCTGACCAATGACCTGCCCATTGCCAAGAGATTTTAATAAGTCCTTTGACCCAGAGTGGCTTAAGTAAACTCCTGCCCAATTCACCTGAAACATGAGGTCGGGAATGGCTTGGAGAATTGCTCGATTTTGAGCTTCACTCTCCGCCAAAGCAGCTTCAGCGATTTTGCGATCGCTAATATCCATCGCCACCCCGATCAAGCGCTCAACTTTCCCGCCCTCATCAAAGATCGGCTGCCCCTTCCCAAATACATAACCCCTAGAGCCATCTTCCCGGATAATTTGTAAATCCAATTCATAGGGTTCTCCAAAGTTCACGGCTCGATTAACTGCTTGCAGCAAACGCTGCCAATCCTCAGGAACAAAATTGCGGCTTTGCTGGCTCAGACTAGGGGAGGGCTGACTGGGATCATAGCCAAAGAGTTGAAACATTTCGGGAGACCAATACACCACATCAGTTTGGGGGATAGCCTCCCAACTTCCTAGACGAGCTACCTTCCGGGATTCTTGGAGCAAAGCCCCCTGTTTTTCTAGAGCCTCTGTCCGTTGGGCAACTCGCAACTCCAATTCTTGATTCATCTCCGCTAGGGAAGCAATCAGCCGCTTCTGCTCGGTAATATCCTGACCAATACTCATACTCCTGCCATTAGCCAGCCGGACTTGCATCCAACGGGTATCAAGGATCCGCCCATCCCGGACGTTGGTTTTAAATTCCTTCCAAGTAGAATCTGCCTTACTTACAAAGGCTTTGATTGTCTCATAGTCTTGAGGATCGGGGTAACATTCCCTCAAAACATCTACAGTTTTATACTCCGCCTGCGTCCAACCGATGATTTGTTCTAGATACCGATTCACCATCAAGACTTCTCCTTCCTGAGAAAAAGTAGACACCATCACCGGCATATAGTCAAAGACTAGTTGCAATAATTCTTGTTGGGCGTGGAGTTCCAACTCTACCCGTTTGCGATCGCTAATATCCAGCACAATGGTATCCCAGATGGTATTTCCTTCGGGAGTTTGCACTGGTTTCCCCATACCTTGCAGCCATTTCTGTTTTCCTGATGGAGTAATAATTCGCCATTCCCAAAACCAAGGCTCCAGATTTTGGGCAGACTTCAGCACCGACTCAGACATCTTCTCCACATCTTCAGGATGAATTATTTCCCAAAGCGCCTTGGCACTGGCTTTTACTGCTGATGCTTCTATTTCCCACAGATCGTAGCAACCCGGGCTCATATAGATCGCCGCATCAGAGCCATCAGCCCGGAGAAGATAACGAAACACCACCCCCGGTAGATTTTCTGTAATATTCCGAAATCTCGCTTCCGATTCCTGGAGAGCCGTCATAGTTTGTTTGAGGATGGTGATATCTCGACCCACCGATTGAATTTCGACCAATTCCCCCTGGGGATTAAAAATTCCTTGGATGAGCCACTGAGTCCAGCCGATCGAGCTATCTCCCCAGCAGTCAAGATTTTCTCGAACAAAACTAGAATTAGTTGGTGTTAATTCTGTAATTTTTCGCAAAACATCTCGCAAATCTTCAGGATCAGCAAAATCTATCCATTTGTAACCAATAATTCCTTCTAGGGGACGACCTAAAGCCCGGCACAGGGCTGGGTTTGCAAAGGAAATTGAAGTATCAGGGGTCGATCGCAGCACAAAATCTGTCTGGGCTTCCACGACCTGCTGGTAAGATAGCCTCGCCTCCACCAAAGCCTGCTCTGCCTGACGACGCTGGGTAATATCCTGAACCGTAGCTATAACATAGATCACCCGCCCATCACCATCAAAAACTGGGTTAGCAACCACCTCTAGAGGCACAATGCGATCGGCATCATGCAATTCTAAATCGTCTGCTTGGGCTTTTTTTCCTGCTAGGGCTAAGCTACTAGGTAACTCCTCTAGGGGGTAGGGCTGCCCAGTTGTAGAGCGATAGACATGAAAAGTCTGGGATATTGCTGCCGCTTTCTCTACAGAGCCATGAGGCTCTGTTAATAAGTCTTTCCCAGCTTGATTCACATACACCAAGTTTCCCACCGCATCGTGGACGGCAATGCCCACAGAAGTAGCATCAAGGAACTGAGTGAGACTATAGCTTCCCTCAGAATTTGGAGAACCATCTTGAATATTATTGGGGGCAGAATCTTCTCCCTTAACCATCCTCTGCTGCCTCGGTTCCGCTGCCACAGCCCGATCGAGTTGCTGTGCTAGTAGAGCAGAAACCAATTGTTTGACACTCTCTGGGGTGGCTGCCCAGTCTTCCATCGAAACCTGCTCTAGGCTATAGTTGTGAAGCAGGCGATCGTCAAGACACTGATTATCAAAACTCTGGGAATCTGGTGCTGCCATAATTGCTAACTCAAATTATGATCATCGCCAAGCGACGGGATATCTAACAACCCCAATTGTAATCAAGAAAATTCTTCCTTGGGGATCATGCCCCTATATTCCCACAAAATTTGACCCACTTTTTTAACTAAGAAAATGTCTCAAGAGGATGTCTGAAAAGTCGTTATCTATAGACCTCTCGCGTGAATCATGACCCTCACCCTAAATCCCTCTCCCTAGGGAGAGGGACTTTCCTCTTACTCCCCTTCTCCCCAGGGAGAAGGGGCTGGGGATGA
>JAAUUE010000121.1 GCA_012031635.1 Coleofasciculaceae cyanobacterium SM2_1_6
TGATGAAGAAGTAATTGAAATTAAGCACATTAGAAACTGGAAAGATGCTTCTAAAGTTTTGGTTTATGCTTCATTTTTCCCCTCTCGAAAACCTAGAGTCCACTTGTTTGGCGGCTATAGTAAAGAACTCCGAGAAATGGTAGAGCAAGCATTTGCCCATCTAAAAATTTCCGTCACTTGGGAAATTGACCCCTACTAATTAACTAAAGTTGTGGAGTCCCTTATCGTTAATTTCAGTATTCCGTGAGTTTGTTCAACCAATCCCCAGTCCTGTATATTGCCTTACCTCTGGAGGCTGAAGCCCCAAAACAATATCCTCCTTCACCACATCCCTAGCTAATAAATCTTCCGTCAAAGAGCGATCGGTCTGGTTGCGCTGAATCCAAATCTTTCCTTCTCGAATTTCCAGATGAATCAGACAAGCATAAATTCGCCGTTGTCCCTTCCATCCCAAATCCACCAATAAATAGCGATCGCTCACAACATCAAATACCGTCTCCGACTCAATCTCTCCCCCCAAGATACTTCCCTCGGCATACTTAGATAATAAGGTTTGAATAACTTGGCGATATTTTATTAACTTATCCATTGTAAAACAGTCTCCTTTTGGGGTTCATAAACCAGCAATTTAACCTGATATTTTTGAATTGCTAACCTTGGCAAATCTCGCCAGAAAAAAGATTCATAGGCAGCAAAAGGAACTGCTAAATAAAGAATACGTTCTGGCTCGATCGCCTCTAACACTAAACGATAATTCAAAAACTGCCCCAAAGCTAAATGAAAATCTAATAACGCTGAATCATTTAAAAAACTCTTAATCTCAACTGCAATTTTTTCTCCAGTTCGTTGCGCTCCCAAAATGGCTTGCGCCCCTAAATCAATCTCTATGCGATCGTTCTCTCCAAACTCCAGACGCAAAGGATCGTGAGTAATCTCCTATCCCTCCTTTTCCAAACCCTGTCTCACCGCATCATGAAATTTATCTCTAGCCATAGAATAATTCCTGCCAAGACACTTCCTGCTCCTCTCGACGAGAGCGAGCCACCAACACATCATAAAAATCTTCCCACAACTCCCCCCACTCAGCCAAATCAATCAACACCGCTTGTCTTTCTCCCCTTCTCAATCCACCACAAATTGAACACCTTTCATACTTATTTCATCCTCATTTAATAATTTTGGTGAGTTTTCCTAGTTCTATTCCCCCAAGATCGATCGTACCTGCTCGATCGACATCTCCACCCCCTGAGCAATCACCTCGATCGCCAAGCCCAACCCCACCAACCGCCGAACAGTCGCCACCTTCGCCAAATACTCTCCCTCCTGCCGCCCCTCCTGACGACCCTCTTGCAGACCCTAAGTAAACACTTCTTGATAAAACTTGGTTTCTTTTAGATTACTCATTCTTAACATGACGGCAATCTCCTCTCTTGACTTATGGGGTAGTTTATAAACGATTATAGTTTCTAGTAGATTAATCAGATTTGCTCTGAGTTGGGTATCAGGAATTTCTGCTCTTGCTTGTCTAGCTAGTTCTGTTTGCTAGTTGCTTCTGCTATTTCTGGTCACATAGATAAACTCCCAACTCTCTACATCCCCGGAACCAAAGAACCGCTTAATCCCGGTTTAGCTAGCCTTAGTTGTAGCATCTTGGCAGCCGTCATCATTAGTGCAACTGTTGCCTCGATAAATGGTGCAATCGATATTCCCCAAATTCCCCGGAGTAAGAACCAATTGAAACCATAGGGTAAAATTGATGGAAATTAGAGTTAATCTATTAAAATTAATCTATAGATATAGTCGTTGCCATAAAAGTTAGGGCGAATTCGGCTACTTCGACAATGCTCAGCATAAATTCGACTTCGCTCAGCCAACGTATCTGGTCTTGTCCTAATTAATCTGTCTAGTACTATACAAATTTACAAGCAAATACAAATAGAAATCCATGAGCAATTTCACTAATGTAGCATCTAATTTAGTATCTAATTTATTATCTACAAAAACATATTTTATTACTCTTAGAAATAGCTTACTAATAATCATAATTGGAATTGTTAGTGGTTGTGGTGGAGAATCTAAAACTGCAAATACTCCAAATACTCCAAATAATCAGAGTAATAATAACTTAACTGCTAGTCCAGCCCCAATTCTTAATTCCCAAAATAATTCTCCTAGTCCATCAGGAGCGATCGCCCCGACTCCAAAGGGGACTAATCAACAAAACTCAGTGCTCAATTCCAGCCCTAGTTCGGGACTGGCGGAGGTCAAAATTGACAAGCTGGAAACCTACAACCATCCCAATGGACTTTTTTCTCTAGAAGTTCCCACGGGCTGGACAAAACAAAATGTGAATAAATCGAACGAAATAGTCGCTTCTTGGACAAATCCCGCCCAGAATGCCCAAATCCTTGTAGACATTTTTGAAGTGGAAGTAGAAGTTACGCCTACTCAAGCAGAACTTGGAGAAGCTCTGAAGGAACTAGTTACAAATTCCTTTGGGAAACAACCTAAATTTACTGTATCCAATCCTGAAACCCAGCCGGATGGTGCCGTGCGCTTAGAATATTCCTACGAAGTAGTTTTAGAAGGGCAAAGCATAATCATTGTAGATAATAGTTTGATCGAACAAAAGGGGAATAAAGTTATGGTGTTTTCCATTGCTCTGCCCCAGACCCAAGTGGCTAGACTCAAGGCAAGTATGGATAAAATTATCGCCAGTCGGCAAATTAATCCACAGGTAAAAATAGCTGAAGGCAATAACTAGGTTACACCAAGAATTCATGCCAAAATATTTATGCCAAGAATCAAACCAAGGTAGGAATAACAGCCTCTGTGGTACAATCTCTGTCACTGGAGAACCCTTGCTAATATTCTGCTTATACTTGCTGCCATGCTAACGCCAGACCAAAGATATTACTATTACACCCTAGAATCAGAGCGGACTGGGATCCATCGTCCCTTGCTGGCTGCTCTTTATGCAGTCCAGAAACGCCCTAACCTGCCAGAAGGAGAAACAGGTTTGGGAATTTCTCCGGCGAACCAGATTACCCTCGATCGAGTCAATACCTTTGAGCAGCAAGCCAGTTTTGCCGCTAGCACTCTCCGGGCTTTGATGGCAGATTTGCCCAATCGGGGTTGGGGAGCCAGTGACCTCTGGGACACAGAAAAGGGGCGTTATACTGAGAAACTTATACGTCAGGTAGCCCTAGGTTACACAGCCCCAGCGACGGATCTGGGAGCAGCCCTGCTAGAAAGTAGTGATCCAGAGCACCTGTTGACAGCCTACCAGCAAGCCCATCGTGAAGAACTGAATCCCCCAGAGGTCGTGGTTAAGTCCCCAGTAGCGATCGCCGCCAATACTGTCCCTACAAATCTTGCTTACCTAGACCCAGCCCTGCTCAGCTTGACAGAGCGGATTCCCAGTTTTTATCAAGGTTTGGATTACCAGAGGACTGCCATCCTCGAAGCGGTACGCATCTGGCGACGTTTGGATACAATCCAACAAGCCATTACTTCTCTTCTGCCCAATCAAGACCCTAATCAAGCGATCGATGAAACTGCCCTATTTAGTCAAATGCGACTATTTTTACAACGGGTATTGACCGCCTACGGCGGATTTCCCCAAGAGCGGGAAGCCCTGCTCCGTCTGACTCAGTTGTGGCGACAGTTACCCAGTCGAGAACAGGCGATTACTTCTCTGCAAACCAACACCTCCCCAGAGCCAAACCTAAATACGATCGACCCTGCTTTAGTGAATTTTATTGCCAGAATCCCCCGATTTTTTGTTAGCCAAGCCCATCAAAGAAATGCCCTGATTGAGTGTGTGCGTCTCTGGCGACAGTTGGCAACCCGCGCCGATGCGGTGCAATCTTTAGGCATTGATCCCCAAGTTCTCAATGCTAGTACGGGGAATAAAACTGTCTTGGCTAATCTAGCCGCTCAGCTCGATCGACAGTTGGTGGCCTTTAGCCAACGTGTCCCTAGGGTTTACAAAGAAAAGCCCCAAGAACGGGAAGCCTTAATTCGTCTGGTGCAGTTGTGGCGCAACCTGCCCACCAGAGCCTCGACTCTCCAATCCCTTCTCAGTGATCTTAAACAGATTAGTAACCAAAAACCAGAGCCGCCCCGTCCTGCGGATCCCCCCGCTCGTCCGGCAAAATGGACTCTTGGCAATATCCAACAAAGTGCCACAATTATCGTCGGTGGCAGTTTTACTTGGGCCGAGGCTACCCGTGGGGGTTCGAGAATGCCCCCAAACCAATCGACTTTAGACGGCATGATTCGCATTGCTGATCTGGCACAACAGGCTCGCAATCGAGTAGGTCGTCCTTTTGTGATCACCAGTTGGTATCGAGACCCAGTGGTGAATGCTGCTGTAGGAGGGGTTGCCGATAGTCGGCATATTAACGGGGATGCGATCGATTTCTACTGTGATGGTTTGACCGGAAATGAAATTTACTGGATGCTCGATCCTTGGTGGCCAGGGGGCTTGGGGCGCTATGTCCAGTTTCCCTATCTCTGTCATATTGATGCGAGGGGCTATCGGGCAAGGTGGTTGAATTAACCTAACGTGAGTTCGTTTTAAGCAAAGGCTCTGACCTTAAGCCTAGACACGTTCCCTGAGCGAAGTCGAAGGGATAATTTCTGCTATAAATGAAGACAATCGATCAAGGCTTTGTGGTGGGGTTTTGGCTACGTCGACAATGCTCAGCATAAATTCGACTCCGCTCAGCCAGTGATGATGGTTATGGTTTTTGCAAGGTAGTATCAGGAGTGCTTCTTATCCCGACCTCACGTTAGTCTAGTAATTGCTGTAAGGTGAGCAAGGCTCCACCCTACATTTATTTGGCTACAACTTTTTGAAAGCTAGGCGCTCATGCTCCACATCCACATAGATATCGTCTCCGTCGTTGAAATTGCCCCGGAGGATATTTTTAGCGATCTGGGTTTCTAGCTCCCGTTGAATGGCTCGTTTGAGGGGTCTGGCTCCGAAGGTGGGATCATAGCCGACTTCAGTGAGGAAATCGAGGGCAGCATCGGCAAATTTGAGGGTGATGTGACGATCGACCAGCCGTTTTTCCAGACGTTGGACTTGAATTTTCACAATTTCCCGTAGTTCCGATTTTTCGAGGGCATGGAAAATAATAATCTCATCAATCCGGTTCAGGAATTCTGGGCGGAAGCTCGATCGCAACAACTCCATCACCCTGCCGCTCATTTCTTGATACTGGCTATTATCCCCAGCAACATCAAGGATAAACTGAGAGCCAATATTACTGGTCATGATAATTACGGTATTTTTGAAATCTATTGTCCGTCCTTGAGCATCGGTGACTCGCCCGTCATCAAGGATTTGCAGCATGACATTAAAGACATCGGGGTGGGCTTTTTCAATTTCGTCAAACAGGATCACAGCGTAGGGGCGGCGGCGGATTAATTCTGTTAATTGCCCTCCTTCCTCGTAGCCCACATAGCCCGGAGGCGCACCGATCAACCGAGACACGGCATATTTTCCATGTACTCACTCATGTCCACCCGCACCAGAGCTTCTTCTGTATCAAACAGATAGGCTGCTAGAGCCTTGGCTAGTTCCGTTTTGCCGACCCCCGTAGGACCCAAGAAAATAAAACTTGCGGTGGGACGGTTGGGATCCGCCAGCCCGGCTCGAGAGCGTTGGATGGCATCAGCGACGGCGGTTACAGCTTCACTCTGCCCAATCACCCGGCGGTGGAGTTCATCTTCCAAAAGTAGGAGTTTTTCCTTTTCCGATTCCACGAGTTTACTGATGGGGATACCTGTCCATTTGGAGATGATCTCGGCAATATCCGCCTCGATAACTTCTTCCCGGAGCAGGGATTTAGAACTACTTTGGGTCTGCTGTAATCGGGTTTCGATCGCCTCCAATTGTTGCTGGAGTTGATTAAGCGTCCCAAATTTCAATTCTGCCGCCCGGTTCAGGTCATACTCCCGTTCTGCCTGCTGGATTTCCACATTGACTCGATCGATCTCCTCCTTCAGGGTTTTCCGTTGATCCAACACGGCTTTCTCTGCTTGCCACTGGGCATTTAAGCCGCTCTGGTCTTCCTTGAGGTCGCCTAGTTCCCGTTCAATTTTGCTGAGTCTTTCCCGTGAGGCGTAGTCACTTTCCTTTTGTAGGGAGAGGCGCTCCATTTCTAGCTGGAGGATTTTGCGATCGATCTCATCCAGTTCTTCGGGCTTGGAGGTGCTTTCCATTTTCAACTTCGCCGCCGCCTCGTCTACTAGGTCAATAGCTTTATCGGGCAGGAAGCGATCGCTAATATACCGAGTAGATAGGGTTGCTGCTGCTACCAAGGCACTGTCGGCAATCTTGACGTTGTGGTGGGTTTCGTAACGGTCTTTTAAGCCCCGGAGAATTGATACCGTATCTTCCACGCTGGGCTGATCTACATAAACCTGTTGGAATCGCCGTTCCAGAGCCGCATCTTTTTCAATGTATTTCCGGTACTCATCCAAGGTTGTCGCCCCAATACAGCGCAGTTCCCCCCGGGCTAGCATGGGTTTGAGCAAATTCCCGGCATCCATGGCTCCTTGGGTGGCTCCCGCCCCGACCACGGTGTGGATTTCATCAATGAATAAAATTAACTGCCCTTGGGAATCGGTAACTTCCTTCAAAACTGCTTTTAACCTTTCTTCAAATTCCCCTCGATACTTGGCTCCAGCAATCAAAGACCCCATATCTAGGGCGATGAGTTTCCTGCCCCGCAGGGATTCTGGCACATCGCCACTCACAATGCGTTGGGCTAAACCTTCGGCGATCGCTGTCTTGCCGACCCCCGGCTCCCCAATTAACACCGGATTATTTTTGGTGCGGCGGGAGAGAATTTGAATGGTGCGGCGGATCTCGTCATCCCTGCCGATTACTGGGTCTAATTTACCTTGACGGGCTGATTCTGTCAGATCTCGCCCATACTTTTCTAACGCTTCGTACTTCCCTTCCGGGTTTTTATCCGTCACTTTGTGACTGCCTCTAATTTGATTAATAATTTCTTTTAGCTGGGGTTCCTTTAGCCCAAATTCCTGAAAAATTCCCTTGCCAAAGCGATCGTCCCGGCTATAAGCCAATAAAAGATGCTCAATGGAAATAAAGTCATCTTCAAAGGTTTTTCGGTACTCCTCGGCATGATCCAGCAAAGTATCTAAACTCTTCCCCAAATAGACAGAATTACCACTGCCCGTTACCTTGGGTTGCTTTTTGATAAATTCCTCGGTGCGATCGCGCCACTGTTGTACCTTTACCTCCGCCTTGGTGAGAATACTCGCTGCCAAACCATCTTCTTCCAAGAGTGATTTCATCAAATGTTCACTTTCTAAGTTTTGCTGTTGCACAGCTTTGGCAATATCTGGAGTCCGGGCGATCGCTTCCCAAGCCTTCTCGGTAAATTGGTTCGGATTTGTCGGTTGCATAATTAATGTACCCCCATGATAACTGGATGAAAAATTAACTTAGTTAATTTAGCTAATTTAGTTAAATTTAAAATAATTACTCTAATTAAAATTGTAGGCACAAAATCCAAGATACCCTATTCGGTATTCACGAACTTTCACTACTTATATCCCTAGCTAGTATAATTAATCTAGTTAGAGTCTCCAATTAATAATTTTATGGTTAAGGATGTTTTCCATGATGTAGTTAGGAAAGGATTAGAAAAGGAGAACTGGGTAATTACAGATGATCCCCTAGAGATTGAAGTTGGTGGGGTGGAAATGTATATTGACTTGGGTGCAGAGAAATTATTGGCAGCCGAGCGATCGGGAGAAAAAATAGCCGTTGAGATTAAAAGCTTCATTGCTCCATCAAATATTTCGGCTTTTCATACAGCGGTTGGTCAGTTTTTTAATTATCGAGTTGCCTTAGAAGTCCAAGATCCAGAGAGAGTTTTATATTTAGCTGTCCCTTTAAGCGTGTACCGAGATTTTTTCAGAAACAGTTTATCCAATTAATAATTCAGCGATCGCAGTTGAAAATAATTGTTTACGACCCAGCTAGTGAGGTAATTGTGGAATGGAAAAATTAGAACAGTATCGAAGCTATGTACAACAAGTATTAACAGAATATGCTCAAATTTGGTCGCCTAAATCGGAAATCGATCGGCAGTTGATCTTTGATCCCAAGGGTGATCATTATCAGTTAGTTTATGTTGGCTGGAAAAATCGTTGGCGACAGTATGGGTGCGTTGTCCATATTGATATTAAAGATGAGAAAATTTGGATTCAACATGATGGCACTGAAGTCGGGCTGGCGGATGAATTAGTAAAATTAGGAGTCCCTAAATCAGACATTGTTTTAGGATTTCATGAGCCTTTTATGAGGCAATATACAGGCTTTGCGGTGGGTTAAGTTTGCGACTGGATTCCCCTGTAGTTAATATTTTCGTTACCTGTAATGGCAGGGAGTTGATGAATTTGCTGATTAATTTGTAGCTATCGTAGGGCAATGCCCACCTCACACCGCCTATTTATTAATTTGTGGGGAGAAGATTATTGGTTTCTTGGTAGTAGATAATCTGGTCACTTAAAGGTTGGAGTTGTGTACCGGGATAGTAGAAGCGGAGAATTTGTTCTCCGGTAAAACCCAAATCGGCAAGATTGTAAGCTCCGGTTTGGCTCATGCCTACCCCGTGACCAAAACCACCACCCACAAAGGCATAACCCCGGAGGGTACGATCGCTATTCAGCAGAGGTTCTAAATAAAATAAAGTGCTGTCGGGAGGCTCAAAGGCGGTACGGATTTCATTTTTGCGGACTTCAATTCTGCCCTTATCCGTATCCACAGCGAGGGTGAGGATCCGCCCAGAGGTCGATCGCTCTGTGACTTGCATTTGATTAATTTTGGTAAAATCCGCAAGGGGCAGCTTGTTATTGTTCAAGTATTCTTTGAGTTCCCGTGCTAGTTCTGGCAGGTTTTCCTCCTCTCGCCACCGCAGCCTGCCGATACCAGCCTCATTGAAACCCTGACGACTATTGATAAAAGCCCGAAAATTCGCTTCATCCGAGAGGGGACGCTGGTTTAAATCCCAGAGGGGACGAGTCGAATCCACCACGGGGGTAAGGTAGGGTCGATCGCTCCCATTCCAGACATCACTAAATTTGGCAGTTACTCCCCCCGTTGCCGAGGAATACAAGCCATCTACTAATTCATTTTCGTAGACTAATACTAGTCCTTTGGTAGCGGCAATAGCCCGATCGGCATTCCCCACAGTGCCATTCCAGCCCTTGTATACTTGGCAATGAATACTGGCGCAGAGTTCGTAATTATCTACGGTGAAGCGGCGGAGGTTGCGGAGGGCGTAGGTACGGGCGATCATGGCTTGAGCTTCTACGGCTCCGTAGGGAGCATTTGGTCCAATTTCGTGGGGAACCACCCCCCGCAGGTAATCCTCGATATCCACATCATTGACGAGGGTATAACTACCGTAGGCGTTGGGTTGGAGCCGGAGCCGACCGGGGTAAAGAGTCCGATTTCCCCCTAGGCTGACCTGGATTAAATTCCTTTGGCTGCTAATTTCAATCTCATCTCTGGCATAACGCACCCCATTCACGACAAGAGATGCCTTAGGGACTTGGGAGAGAACCTTGGTTTCGATCGTCGCTAGTTGATCGCCTTGAGCTTGGATACTTTGCAGTAATAAACGCCGCAGCAGGGGAGTATTATAAACATCCCGCTTTGCCCACACTTGCCAGCGACTGGGTTGAGCAATTTCCGTGGGGATGCCCCTCGATCGCCACAGGTTCGCATAGTCTTCTGCCGTCTCAAAAGTCCCCACCTGCCGCAGGATCACCTTCTCCTCCGTCACAGGCGGATTGGCAGCTTGCATGATAATCTCGATCTGGGCGCTGGGGGCGGTAACTGCTTCGACTTGCTCCCCAGATTTGAATTGAATCAGGAGGCGATCGCCCTCAGTGGCTTGCAATCCCAAGGGAGTTTTCACTGCATCCCCAAAACGTTGGACTACCCCGACCTTAATGCTGACCTGCTTAGCTTGGGCTTGGGCAGTTTTGCCATTACTCAGGGTATGGGCAGTAACAACGAGGACGATCGAGGCGATCACGAGGATAAGGTGACGAATTTTTAGCATGGAGATATTAGAAAACTTCCGGTTCTATAGTAACCAACTCTGGGGCAGTTAATTCTTGAGTTGCCAATTCTTGGGTGATTAATTCTTGAGTTATTAATTTTTGCCCCATCAACTCTTGATACAAAGTGTTAACTTGCAAAACAGGAATCGGCAGTTTAACTAGGTTCATCACTGGGTTCATCACTGGTTTTATCACTGGTTTTATCACTGGGTTCAGAAGGGAAGAAAGGAACCATTCTTCTATCTGCTTTAGGGCCGGAGGATCACCACACAGGAGCAAGCGATCGCCCCCCAAGAGTTCCACCGCCCCATCGGGAAAACTAATAAATTTCCCTTCCCGGCGAATCACTTGGACTTGGACTCCATACTGGCGGCGCAGGTGTAATTCTTGGAGGGTTGCCCCCACCACAGGGCTATCAGGGGGCAGGAATAACCATTGACAGGCATTGCCGATTAGAGGAATAACTGCATCTCCTTGGGCTAATTCTTGGAAAGCGGTAATTTCTTCGTTTTCGCCCACAATCAACAGGCGATCGCCCTCCTCTAGGTAAATATCCCCTTCTGGGTAGTCAATTTCTACCCCCGACTGCCGCTTCACCGCCAAGAGGCTCACCCCCGTCAGTTGCCGGAGCTTGGTTTCTTCCCAACTCATGCCAACCAAGGGAGATGCCGGGGGTAAGGCATACCACAGACTGGGTATCTGTTCCCGGACTTGTTGGAAATCTCGGATGATTTCCGATTGTAGCTTGGCGGGGCGGAGATCCAAATAGTGAGAACTGCGGATTTGTTCCATTTCTTGCCAGATAGTTGGTTTCGGAAAGCCAATACTGCCCAACAAATGACTCGCAACTTCCAGACTAGCTTCAAATTCTGGCTGGACTACGGAACTTGCGCCTAGTTGGTAGAGCATTTCAATATCTCGATCGTGATGGGAACGCACCACCACATCTAATTCTGGGTTTAGCTCCAAGGCTCGTTTCAGGGTCAGGCGCATACTCATGGCATCGGGCAACAACACCACCATGGATTTGGCTCGATGGATTCCGGCTTTTTCGAGGACATGAAAACTAGCGGCATTGCCGTAGACGTGGGTAATCTCTGCTTCCCGGAGTTTTTGCATCGCCGCCTCCGAATGGTCAATTACCACCACCGGATAGTTGTGGGATTGGAGCATTTTGCTGAGGTTCTGCCCAGTTTTCCCATAGCCACAGATGACCACATGATCCCTCAAGACAGAGACTTCCGAGGCAGTTACAACTTCTGATAAGGGTTGATCAAGATGGGAAAAATTTGGCTCTCCCCGTAGCCCCTGCACCCAATCAAATAAGCGGGGAATGCTACCCAGCAGGAAGGGAGTCACGATGAGGGTAACGGCGGTAGTGCCGACTAATAATAGATAAACTTCCCGAGAAACAATCCCCATAGTTTGCCCTTCACTGGCTAGCACAAAGGAAAATTCCCCAATCTGCGCCAGCCCCACTCCGGCAATGACGGCGGTTTTCCAAGGATAGCCAAAGGCTTTGACCAAGGGGGCAAAAATGAGAAATTTACCCACCAGAACCAACAGTACCAAGCTGAGAATTAATTCTAGATTTGCCAGAGAAAACCGGGTCGATGAGCATCC
>JAAUUE010000002.1 GCA_012031635.1 Coleofasciculaceae cyanobacterium SM2_1_6
CCACTGGGGAAAATTCTCCTAGGGAAAATCCTATTAAAGAAAAAGAAAACCTAGAGCCTTTGCAAAAAAGTAACTGGAGTCGAGGCACTCAAGGCAGTTTTATGTTTGCCATGATGATCGGCAATACCAGTTTTTTGGGTTTTCCTGTAGTGCTTTCCCTGATTGGACCGGAATATTTTCCTTGGGCTTTGTTTTATGACCTGAGTGGTGTGGTGATCCTAAATATTTTTGGGATTGCCCTTGCTACCTACTACGGAGACACAAAAAAACGGCGGGGCTGGGGCGGGACTTTGAAGGCAATCCTCCAAAATCCGGGGATTTGGGCTTTTATCTTTGGCTATTTTGTCTTTCGGACTTTGCCGCTACCAGAGCCAATAGACCAAGTAGTCAGGAATGGTGGTTGGGTCGTTGTGACTTTATTTTTGATTATGATTGGCATCCAGCTCAGTAAACTCAGGACGCTGAAGAACTTGAAACAGGGTTTAACTTGTCTTGCCATCAAAATGCTGCTGACTCCGTTGGTGGTGGGGACGGGATTGATGTTTTTTGAAGTGACGGGTCCTTTGCGTTTGTCGATGGTGTTGTTGATGGGGATGCCCCCGGCGTTTAGTACGACTCTTTTGGCGGAAACCTATAAGCTCGATCGAGACCTTGCCGTCACCACGGTATTTCTGGGCTGTTTTACTCTCCTCTTCACCATTCCCATCTGGATGTGGCTATTTAAGTAGAAAATTTAGGCAAGGGCTGAATAGGGATGACAAGAAATTCTCTATATTCGAGCGCCCTCCTTGGCAGCACCGAGGTTCTGGCAGATGGTGGTGGCGATCGTGTAGGATCATGCAGTGTTGTTGGGCAAGGTCGAGGTTGTCTCCTTTGCAGAGTTTCCTTTGTTTGTTTTAATAAATCAATCAATTCATCTTTAAGTTATAGTCATTGCCATAAAAGTTAAGACAAATTCGGCTACTTCGACGACGCTCAGCATAAATTCGACTTCGCTCAGCCAATGTATCGAGCCTTGTCCTAATTAGGCTGTCTAGCACTATAGATCGGCATCTCGTAAGATTTTTAGAGGCAAACCTTTCTCGATCGCTTTCTGGATATGAATTAGGAACAGAAACAACTCGATTATCTTCCTGCCTGAGCAGGGCAAATGCACCTACTTCTTAACGTACTAAATATGGTGTAACTCAGCCCCAGATAGTACTAATTAGTGCAGATTAGTGCAGATTAGTGCAGAGGCTGCCCGAATTTTTGAAACGGTGTCGATCGAGCAGAGGCGAAAAATTGAGGCGTTACTTAGTCTAAAGTTGACCCAAGCTAATCGTGAAAAAGAACACTGGAAGAGATCATGAGTGACATCAGCCAAATGGCTCAGAAACGAGGTCTAACTCCAGAAATTTTGGATTCTATAGCAAGCGCCAAGGAGGTTAAGAAGCAAGGCATAATACATGCTCCATCGCATCTCTAAGACAATCAAACTGCTCTAGTTGTTTATGAATACGACTCTTTAACCAGAACCAGCATTGCTCAATCTTATTGAAATCTGGGGAATAGGGCGGTAAGTATAGAATTCGACAACCAGCACTTTCAATTAGTTGTTGAATATTCCCACCCTTATGAAATCTGGCATTATCCATTATCACCACCTGTCCTACCCTTAAGTTTGGTACTAAGCAAGTTTCTAGCCAAGTCTCAAATACAGTTCGATTACACGCTCATTCAATCGTAAAAGGGGCAAATAATTTCTTTTCACACAAAGCCGCTATCATGTTAACTCTTCCTTCCCGCTTTCCACTTCTTAGGGCATGAAATCGCTTCCCTTTCTCATTCCAACCATATTCATACTGCACTCGATTATCCATCCCTGACTCATCTAGATAAACTCTATCCTCTGCTGCTACCTTTGATAACTCCTCTGTAAATTCTCTGCGCTTAACTTCATCTCGTTCCCGGTAGCCATAAGTTTTTTTTTTCGTGTAAATCCTATTTTTTTTAAGGCTCTACAGATTGTTCTCTCGCTGATCTCTCCCTCCCAAAGCTCCGCCATTTCTGCTTGAGTCTTCGACCCATATTCCTTGGCAAACTCTCGGAATTTATCTCAATCAGTAATTTTATGACCATTTCCCGATGGGTTATAGGGTTTTGCTTGACAATCTCCTGTGTCAGTTTGTCTTTTTAGCCACAGACTAATTTGTGTTGCAACTAATATTGAACATTTCACTAACTTCTGTAATCTTGAATCCGTCTAGGCTGATTGCTTCGATTACTTTTTTGCGAATATCATAGCTATAGGGTTTGGGCATCGTTAATGTTACTTTTGGTAATTAAATTACCCTACTTTACACCATAATTTTCTTCGTGACACCATAACCCCCTTGGCGATTGCTATACTAGTATTTTAATGAGTTAATGAGAGAATAAAAATGTGGAAAGATGAAATCCTTGAGGAAATATATAAAATTCGAGAGGAACACGCAAAAGCTTTTAATTATGATCTGCAAGCCATATGTGATGATTTGCGGCGGCGGCAAACTGAGAGTGGCAGAAAACTCATTTCTACCCCCTTAAAATTATCTTCTCATCCTCGGCAAGATAAAGGTTTAGTGAGTTATTGATAAACATCAATTGTTAGCCAAGGTTAGATAGAGTATGAGCGTTATAATTTCTGATGATATCCTACAAGCATCTCAGCTTACCCCCGGCGAGTTCCGCCAAGAGATTGCCCTATACCTATTCCAAACAGGGCACTTAACTTTGGGTTATGCCAGTAAATTAGCAGAGATCCACACGAATGATTTTCGTCAACTCCTCAAACAAAGGAATATTCCTCTCTACGTCTATGATGTAGAGGATTTGGAATTAGATTTGAAAAATTTACGGGAGTTGGGGCGATTGTGATTGTTATCAGTGATACATCAATAATTGCTAGTCTGGCTGCTATTCAATATTTACAACTTCATTCTCTAGGTAGAGCGATGATATGTTAAAGTTGGTCTAAATTAAAGGTTTATGAAGTTACCTTATGGAGATAGAGTTAGTTTAGAACAGATTATTTCTAAATTAGAGACTTACTCATTAAATGTTAATCATAGTAGTGGCAAGCATAAGGCTAGGTTATTTCAATCAAAGTTGGGAATTACTAAGCAGAACAGTTCGGTATTGATTACGGCTATTTGCAATGTGGCAACAACTTCTGAGGAAGTACAGTTTGCCAAGTCGGATGAATACGGCGATCGCTACATCATCATTTTTGACTTGGAAACAAATTTGGGTAAATCATCAATACTGAGTGCTTGGATTATTCATCATGGAGAAACTTTTCCTAGATTGACTAGTATTTATCCGATTCGCTAAGGAGGCTCATTATGAAAAAAATTAAGTTGCATGAAATGGTGGCTCTTAAGGAAGATATTCGGTCAATTCGTTTTTTAACAGAGATGCCTATTTTGCTAAGCCAAGGTCAGGTGGGGACAGTGATCGATGTGTTGGGTGGAGGGGAGGCGTATGAGGTGGAATTTGCGGATTTACAGGGTCAGGCTTATGCGGTGTTGGCTATTAAGGCAGAAAAACTGATGGTTTTACGCTACGAACCTGTTGATTTGTTGGGCGTAAATTGATTTTAATCTATTTCTTTTAACCCAGATTTTGCTTGCGATTTATACTTCTCTTCTGAATTAGGATGCAGTACCAGGTATGGTCAACCCAGAACCCGCAGGGCTTCATGCCAAAGAACCCTTTAATAATTCTTGAAAAAATCTTGTAGTCTTTATATGCTACATTTTACAAGTCTCGATGCGAGAGGAGAGTTCCCAACCCCAAAATTAACCCAACCATAACCCAGTCCCAAGTCATCCCAGACCCGAAAAGGGAGGTGTCCCCTGGGTGCTCTCATTTCAAAAATGAGTTCATTATAAGCTTTGTATTTATCGTTCTCTCGCCATCCTACTTGATCGTAGAGTTTTAACCAATCCTTGCCGAATTGGTTGTAAATTTCTTTCTGGACACTAAACCCAAAGCGTTGATTGCTATTTTGTAACCAGAGTTGGTTTATGGTGCGTAGATCTTGGCAGGGGAAATTCTCAATGGCTTTTACATCTAACCAACCTTCTTTCTCTCGAAAAGACACGTACAGCATCATCCGATTTGTTTCTTCGTCTGCCTCTTGATACTTCTGAGCCACCAACAACTCTCTTAACTTTGTATAGTTTGCTCCTACTTCGCTTGCTAAACTTCCCCCACCCAAAGTATTGGGCGTGGCAGCAACGGCAGGGGAAGGAGAACTGGAAATACTGGAAGGCGGGCTTTGTTGACTTGACTGGTAGGCAGGGGAAGGAGAACTGGAAATATTGGAAGGCGAGTTTTGTTGACTTGACTGGTAGGCTTGCCAAGAAGTCCACGCTTGAATTGCCCCAGCAGCGGCGGCAACAACAGTAGCAATTATCCCAATGGTCTCAAGTCTTGTTTTATGCACAAGGATAAATTGAATTAGGAAATATTTGCCTCTAAGTGTAGCAAAGAAATTGAGAGGTTGTGGGGTTGGTTTCTATCTACTTCAGAACAGGGTTCAGCTTGTGAGTCTGGCAGAATTTCGTAGCCGTGGGTATTTTGGGTGGGGAAGGCGAGACAGGCAGCCCTTGCCACATGACCAAATTTCATGGCGATCGAACAGATCAATTTTGATTATCCAAGGGAATCTTGGGGCTGAGGGAGCGATCGATTTTCGTGCAGCTAGGTGACGCACTATAATATTTTCATATCCTAAATTCCTTGTAGGTTTCTATGACTTCCCAGCAACTCGAAGCACATTCTCAACAACTTGAAGCCCGGATTGCAAATCTAGAGGCAGAATTGGCTCATATAAAACAATTGCTGACAGTACCCCTCCAGAGACAAGAACCTTGGTGGTTAAAAGTGGCAGGCAGTTTTGAGAACGATCCTACTTTTGAGGAAGCCACTCGCCTTGGACAGGAATGGCGTAAATAGATGACTGGGCAAAAGGATAAAAGTTAATAACAATAATATCCTTCGCAATTTAGCTATCTTGAGGATTGGGAGCAGAGGGAGAGTTTTGGGATTTCTGGGACTTTTGGGCAGTTTCGTTTAACCATTGTTGGAGAATAATGGCGGCGGCTTTTCGATCGATCATTTCTTGGTGATCTAGCACTCTAATTCCCTGCGATCGCATCATCTCCTCGGCTTCGTAGGAAGTCAGGCTTTCATTTACATACTCGATCGGTAATTGCAGAGCCTTACCAATCCTTTTCGCCAGTTTTTGAATCTGCTCTGCCCCTGCACTCAAAGTGCCATCTAAATGGTAAGGTAAGCCGACAACCAAAATTTCTACTTCCCGTTCCTTGACCAATTTTTGCAAGGCAGCGATATCTGCCGGAAACGAAGTCCGCCTAATGGTCGTCAAACCTGTTGCCATCATCCCCAAGCCATCGCACCCTGCTACCCCAATGCGCCTTTTGCCCAGATCCAACCCCAGAGCCGCAACTCTTTTTTTCATATTTTATTTGCCTTTTAATTTATCTTTCTAATTTGCTTTAAACTTGCCATATTTGATAGTAAGTAAGGGTGCAAGGCTGTGTGCCTCTACGATCGACTTCTCAGACATCCTCTAAGTATTACTAAGAATGTAGAGATAACAAAACAGGCTCAAATAATTTTTATTTAGCTAAAACGTCTATTTTTTATCATGCAGTTATACCCTCAACCCTCCTTCCTCAGATTATCACCACAATTTTTATCCCTAGATTCCTTGAGAACTTTGGCTTTGGGAGTTACCTTGGGAATTACCTTGGGAGTCTGGGATGGGCTTCGACCAATCCTTGCCGCCGATCCTGACCATGTACAACAACTTTTGACTACAGGTAGCTGTCCCGGTTGCGATCTCCGGGAGGCAAACTTGGCGAATATTCGATTACGCAATGCCAACCTCCAGAATGCAGATCTGCGAAATGCCGACCTCAGCTATGCCAACTTGGTAGATGCAAATTTCACTAGGGCAAACTTGACAGAGGCGGTGATGGTGGGGGCAAATCTGCGTCGATCGAACTTCCAAGCTGCCCAGATGCGCCTTGCTGACCTGAGTAATAGCAATTTAACCGGGACAAACTTTAACCGAGCCAACCTCGATACTGCTCAGCTACCGGGAGTGAATCTGACTGGAGCCAACCTCCGCCGGAGCTACCTAGGCGACAGTAATCTGACTAGTGCCATCCTCCGCAATGTCCAAATGCCCAGAGCGATTCTGGCGGCTGCCAGTTTGGGGGGGGCAGACCTAGAAGGGGCAAATTTACAGGGGAGTTCTCTCCGGGGCGCAGGGGTCGATCGAGCCAATCTCACCGGGGCAAACCTCCGCAATGCAGATTTAATTAATGCCAAATTTGCCAACACCAATTTTACCAATGCTGACCTCCGGAGAGCCAAACTTAACTTTGCCTATCTCCAGAGTACGAATTTCACTGGGGCAAACCTCGAAGGGGCGGACTTTCAACGGGCGGACTTCCAGCGATCGATCCTCTCAGGAGCCAACCTCACCGCTGCCAACTTTGCCAATGCCAACCTGATCTTGAGCCGTTTAGATTATAGTAATCTCAGCTACAGTAACTTTACCAACGCTGACCTCCGGGGAGCCAATCTGATCGCTGCTAATTTGAGTAATGCCAACTTTAGCCGTGCTAACTTAATTGAAGCGAATCTAAGTAGTGCTAATCTAACTGATACTAATTTTACCGAGGCGAAGTTTAAGTAATTATGAGACAAGACATCCGCCGGACAAAAATCGTTGCTACCATTGGGCCTGCTAGTAGTAGTCCAGAAGTCCTCAAAGCCATGATTGAAGCAGGGGCTACTACCCTCCGGCTTAATTTTTCCCACGGTACTCATGCCGACCACGAACGGAGCATCCGCCTCATCCGTCAAATTTCCTTTGAACTCAATCAACCCGTAGGGATTTTACAGGACCTCCAAGGTCCAAAAATTCGTCTGGGGATCTTTGAAAAAGGTCCAATTACTCTCCAAAAGGGTGATCCCTTTATTTTGACCTCAGAGATGGTACCGGGAACCCAAGAAATTAGCTCTGTCACCTACGAACCCCTGGTGGAGGAAGTGCCAGTCGGAGCCAATATTCTTCTGGATGATGGCAAGGTGGAAATGCAAGTGGAGTCGATCGATCACCAAAAGCGGCAACTCCATTGTCGGGTCGTGGTGGGGGGAGTCCTTTCCAATAATAAAGGGGTTAATTTCCCCGGTGTGTATCTCTCAATTCCGGCGTTGACGGCGAAAGATAAGCGAGATCTGACCTTTGGGCTGGATCAAAATGTGGATTGGGTTGCCCTAAGTTTTGTCCGTAATCCCCAAGATGTTTTAGAAATCAAAGAACTGATCGACCACGCCGGAAAGCAGGTTCCTGTAATTGTCAAGATCGAGAAACACGAAGCGATTGAGGAAATGGAAGCGATCCTCTCCCTCAGTGACGGGGTCATGGTAGCCCGGGGCGACTTGGGAGTAGAACTGCCCGCCGAAGAAGTGCCGATTCTGCAAAAGCGCCTGATTGCGACTTCTAACCGCCTCGGCATTCCCGTCATTACCGCCACCCAAATGCTCGATAGCATGGTTAGTTCTCCTCGCCCCACCAGAGCCGAAATTAGTGATGTGGCAAACGCTATCCTTGACGGTACTGATGCCGTGATGCTCTCCAATGAAGCTGCTGTGGGGAAATACCCCGTGGAAGCAGTGGCAACCATGGCTCGCATCGCCAACCGCATCGAACAAGAGAAAAACTTCCCCCGCCTCGATGATAGTCGCCGCAATATTACTAATGCGATTTCCCATGCCGTCGGTCAAATTGCCGAAAGCCTCGATGCTGCTGCTATTATCACCCTGACCAAAAGCGGAGCCACTGCCCGGAATGTCTCCAAGTTCCGTCCCTACACCCCAATTCTTGCTGTTACTCCCCATGTGGATGTCGCCCGGAGATTACAGCTAGTCTGGGGAGTGAAGCCTTTGATTGTCCTTGATTCTCAATCTACTGAGGAAGTTTTTGAAACGGCGATCAACCTAGCCCAAGAGAAAAAAATCCTCACCGGGGGCGATCTGGTGGTGATGACGGCGGGGACTCTGCCCGGAGTTTCCGGTTCTACCAACTATTTGAAAGTAGATTTAGTCACGGCAGTGTTGGGCAAGGGTGTGGGTCTAGGCAACGGGGCAGTAAGTGGTCGCGCACGGGTAGCTCGGACAGCGATCGATACGGCAAACTTCCATGCTGGCGATATCCTTGTGGTGCAGACTACCAATGCTGATTATGTGGAGGCAATCCGGAAGGCTGGCGGGATTATTACCGAAGATGAAAATGTTACCTGTCATGCGGCGGTAATTGGTTTAAGATTAGGAATACCTGTCATTGTGGGGATGAAAGATGCTACAGAAATTATTCATAATGGTGGCATTCTTACCCTAGATGCTCAACGCGGGATAGTTTCTGCCGGAGCTACGAACCCGAATGTTAGCAATATTTAATATTTACTTATAATATTTACTTAATTCTGCCCTCGATCGCCATAGCTAATCTGCCGTAGCTAGTAATTCTAATAATTAGTTATCTAATTTATCTAGTTTTAATTATTTAATCTTTAGTTACCTATGACCAACAGCTTTCCCAATTTTCAGCCCCAAGGCTATCAGGTAATTCGTGAGTTGGGACACAATCACAATGGTGGACGGGTTACTTATCTGGCGATTAACCTAGAGGCAAACGCCCCTGCAATCCCTGAGCCAAACCAGAGTGCCTGCGCTGAGCGGAGCCGAAGCACCAGAATTGAACTGAGCCAAAGCGCCTGCGCTGAGCCAACCCAGAGCGCCTACGCTGAGCCAAACCAGAGCGCCTGCGCTGAGCGAAGCCGAAGCGTCGTCATTAAACATTTCCAACTCCACCAATCCTCTAGTTGGTCTGGCTACGGGGCGATCGATCGAGAAATTCAAGTCCTCCAAGGCTTGAACCATCCGGGCATTCCCCGCTATCTAGATTCCTTCCCCACCGAAACCGGGTTTTGCCTCGTCCAAGAGTACAAACAAGCCGAATCCCTTGCCCAAGCCCGGAGTTTTGCCCCAGAGGAAATTAAACAGATTGCCGTCGGCTTACTCGAAATTTTGGTCTATCTCCAGCAGCGCTTACCCTTTGTCAGTCATCGAGATATTAAACCAGAGAATATCCTCGTAGATGGGGATTTACGGGTTTTTCTGGTGGATTTTGGGATTGCCAAAGTGGGACTAGGGGAAGCAACTACGGGCACTGTGGCTAAGGGAACTCTGGGGTTTATGGCTCCAGAGCAGTTATTTAATCGGGAAGTGACAGAAGCCTCGGATCTCTATGGTGTGGGGGCTACCCTGATTTGTTTGGTGACGGGGACAAAATCTAGTGAGATTACCGATTTAATTGATGACCATTACCAGCTAAATTTTCAGCATTTGGTTCCCCAGTTGAGCCTGCGTTGGTTGGAATGGCTAGAACGGATGGTGACGCTCCTGCCCAAGTATCGTTACCGTAACGCCGCCGAAGCTCTGGCTGCCTTGGAGCCGATCTATGTCACCAGAACCCCAGAGATTGTGTGCAGTGAGGATGTATTGGAATTTCGGGCCGAAAAACTGGGGCAGAAAATTACCCAGTATTTAACAATTCATAATTTCGTTCCCGAAACTACCTTGCGGGGTTCCTTAGCGATCGCTCCCCATCACCACGATCGAGATAATTATTTAAATAATTTGCATGATTTAAATAATTTGCATGATTTAGATAAGCGTGATCCCAATTATGCTCCAGACTACGATCTTAAGCATGATCTTAACGATGCTCAATCCCGGTTTCCATCTCAGCATAGTTGGATTCGCCTGCCTTATACTGAGTTGAATGGGAATCGATCGATGGTCAAAATCACCGTAGATACCAGCAAGTTAATGGCGGCGGCTCTCTACGAGCGGGAGTTAGAAATCATGAGTAATGCTAGTCCCGCAGTCCAAAGGGTAAAAATTCGGGTGAAAACAGCACCGATCCCCGTCCCCACCAAGAAATTACCCGCCCTGTCTTTATTTCTCCTCGTATCCTTGGGGGTGATCGCTGCTTGGCTAGAGGCGATCGCTTGGGGAACAATCATTCAAAAGCACGGCAGTCTTGGCTTGGCAGTGGCGTTATTTATTACCATGATTATTGCCTTGTTTGGAGGCATGATGGCGATCGCTGGGAATTTATTAACGAATTTTATTGGGAAGATTCGCCGCCAGTTGAAGATTTCCTACCAACAAATTGATGAAATTTTAGTCTTTACCCTCGCCAGTGGGGCGGCATTTTCTGCGGCTCAGTTTGGTAGTTTTTTCCGGGAAGAAGCGGTGTCGATCGCTGCCCTCGCCATGGTAGATGCGGCAGTATTTATGACCATGTTTATTACGGGTAAAATTATTAAAATCAACCGCCAAAAAGGGTTTAATCAAATAATTTCTTTGGTGGTGACGCTCCTGTGTTTGGGCTTGGGGATCAGCATTGGTCTGGGGACAAAGTTGGGTTGGGGTAATCCTTGGGTGCTGGGAGCGATCGCCGCCACAACTATTCCCCTCGCCGGAATTTTCTTCTACCCGCCCCTTGAGCGAAAGTACCGGATCGATCGCTACCGTCAAAGCGAACGCCATCTGATCTCTCCCTGATCCCAGATTAGCAATCACCATATCTAAATTAAGCGATCACAATTTTTGTTTGAGCCGGAAATTCTGGTCTAGGTTTAGGAATAACCCGAATTTCTACATCACTGCCGAGAGCATTCAAGAATCTAAAAAGCCGCTCAGTTGAGAACCCAGAAAGTTTCCCATGTAAGAGAGCAGAAACTTTAGGCTGATCAATCCCCAGAATATTTGCTACTTCAGTTTGAGTTAAGTTTCTAGCATTAATCAAGCTACTAATTTGTCGGACAAGTTCGGCTTTAATCAACAATTCATCAGGATTTGCCAATCCTAAATCTGCAAAAACATTACCACTAGTAGCCTGTACCTTAATTTTCTCACTCATTTTTAACTATCCTCTAAACGCTGTTTGTGGTACTGAGCGTAATGCTCCTTCGCTCGTTTTAGCCGTGTCTCGATCACTTCCATATCTTGTTTTGGGGTGGCAATTCCATGCTTAGATTTCTTCTGAAATGCATGTAGCACATACACAACTTCTTCAAATTTAATTGTGTACACTGCTCGATAAGTGTCCCCATCATAATCCTGAATAACTTCCAGAACAGAGGATCCTTTAAATCCCTTGAGTGGTTTTACCCTTAGATGTTTTTCGCCACATTGTGCCAGATAAAGTGCATACCCCACTGATTGTTGAACATCTTCTGGAAATTCCTTCAAATCGTCAAGGGAACTAGCAATCCATTCAATTGGCTTTGGATAGGAGTTCATAATACAATCATGCTACTTCTGGCATAATATATCAAGTTAGACAACATCCTAATTGCAATTCTGATTACCCTCTACATCAAGGTGATAGCTAGAGCTTAGGCAGGAACTTCAAACTGGATATCACCTCCTAAATTAAAGGCGGAATGGATCACCTGTAAAGCCCGCACTCCCTCATCTTGTGCGACTACACAACTTACCTTGATTTCGGAAGTCGTGATCATGTAAATATTGATCTGCTCCGCAGCTAGGGCTGCAAACATCCGGGCGGCAGTACCGGGATACCCTACCATCCCCGCACCGACAATACTCACCTTGGCGATCGCTCATCTACCACCACTTCACTACAGGGCAGCATTCCCCCCAATTTTTGCAAAATCTCTTGGGCGAAGGGAGCATCTCCCTGATGGACGGTAAAGGCAATATCACGGGTAGGGACATCCTCGATTACCCGACAGCGTTGAGATTGAATAATCATATCCACACTGATATTTGCTTCCGCAAGGGCGTGGAATAGCTGGGCTGCCATGCCGGGACGATCGGGAACGTAGCGGAGGGCTAATTGGGCTTGATTTAAATCCAGAGCCACGCCCCGGACAGCAGGAGCGATCGAAGCTGGGGCTGCCACGGGGGTCATGAGGGGGGAATTATCTACCTCAAAGCTATCACAGAGAGCCTTGATCGCTCGATCGGCTTCAGTCTCAGCAATGATGCAACTAACCTTGACTTCAGAAGTAGTGATCAATCGGATATTTACCCCCGCCGCCGCTAGGGAATTAAACATTTTGCAGCAATCCCCGGTCTGCCAATCATCCCCGCTCCCGCGATCGCAATCTTGGCAATATCTTTCTCCACCATCACTTCTACGGGAGTAGTTGCCTCTCCCTGCAAACTAGGAATAATCGCCACGGCTACGGCTTCGGTGCGTTTGGCTTCGGCTCTGGTGACGGTGCAGGCAATGTCGTTGGTGTTACCTTCGTGGATGGATTGAATGATTAGGTCTATATCAATATTTTTCTGGGAAATTTCCCCAAACAGATGGGCAGCAATACCGGGGCGATCGGGCACTCGCCAGAGGGAAACTTTTGCTTGGTCGAGGTCAAATTCCACGGCATCCACGGGACGAGTTAACTCCAAATCTGTGAGGGGACGAGCTTGGATCGGGGGACACAGAACCTTGGTACCAGGATCATCACTCCAGCTAGAACGAACGACCAAATCTACCCCATAGTTCCGGGCAATCTCCACGGCGCGGGGATGGAGAACCTTTGCTCCTAAACTTGCCAGTTCTAGCATTTCGTTAGCGGTGATTTCCCGGAGGAGTTGAGCATTGGGGACAAGACGGGGATCGGTGGTGAGAATGCCGGGAACATCGGTGTAAATCTCGCAGTAGTCAGCTTTGATGGCAGCAGCTAGAGCCACGGCAGAAGTATCAGAGCCGCCCCGACCGAGGGTAGTGATCTCTAGTTCGCTAGTGTTGCTAATCCCCTGAAACCCAGCAACAACAATCACTTTTCCTTCTTGGAGATGGCGCTGGAGGCGATCGGGGGAAATCTCCAATATCCTTGCCTTACTGTGGGCTGCTTCAGTAACAATCCCCACCTGCGCCCCGGTGAGCGAAATGGCATCCTGTCCTAATTCTTGCAGCGCCATGGTCAGGAGAGCGATCGAGACCTGTTCCCCGGTAGACAGCAACATATCCATTTCCCGGCGGCTGGGGTTGCTAGAGATTTCCTTAGCAAGGCTCACCAAGCCATCGGTAGTTTTGCCCATGGCTGACACCACGACTACAAGGGAATTTCCTGCTTTTACCGTCTGCTGGACTCGCTTCGCCACTGCCTGAATCCGCTCTACCGAACCCACAGAACTACCGCCGTATTTTTGGACAACTAACGCCATAACTCTTGCTTGCTATTACTTACTGCTCCTGCTGATTGCTTTGCAACTAATCTGCAAGTCTGCAATCTTGGGGATATCTACATTTCTGCTGTTTTTGCGATCGAAACATAATTGATAATACTCCAAGAATGCTCATAATAAGGACGATTTTCTAGGTTCTCTGCCTAAAAACTCCCTAGCATCTTCGAGGAATTTAAATAGTTAACAATAATTAAAGACACTAATTTTGTTTGGCTCTCTAGCTAAAGGTATTGTTTTAGTTAATTAATGGCAGCAGGTTTAGCGATCGGCAGAAACCTTAAGGATTGTTATAGGATGGGAGAACAGATCTAAATCTAAAGCAACTGCAATAGTTCAAGAGTTGAATTTTATAGACTCAAAAAATAATAGGAAAATCCCAGAGATGAATACCCGACTCATCATCAATCCCACTGCTGGCCCTGCCGAGAAACCTGATTTGTCAGATGACATTGCCAATGCTTTGCAAACTCAAGGGCTTCAAGCAGAAATCTGCATGACTACACCCGATGAAGATGGGGAAGGGCTGGCTGCGGAGGCGGCTAAAGCGGGCGTTGAAATGGTAATTGTAGCGGGAGGCGATGGCACGATCGAAGCCGTAGCCCGGGGATTAAGGCATACTAAAACTGCCCTAGGCATCATTCCCCTAGGCACACGTAATAATATTGCCGCTAGCTTGAATATTCCCACGGATTTAGCACAAGCCGTCCAGACCCTAGCAGAGGGCGAGAGTAGTTTGTTTGATCTGGGCAAGGTAGGAGATTTTTACTTTATGGAAGTGGTGGGCGTGGGCTTAGAAGCTACACTTTTTCCTTGTGGAGATGAAGTTAAAGAAGGAATTAAAAAAAATTATTGGAATGCTTTCACCAATATCTTCTCCGGGATCAAAACTTTTTTGCAGTTCAAGCAGCACCGCCTCGTCTTACGCTTTGATAATAAAAAGATGCGTCGTCTCCGCACCTTGCAAGTCAATATCTGCAACAGCCCCCGCTACGGGGTCAACTTTGCCCTAGCTCCTGAAGCAAAAATGAATGATGGCAAGCTGGATGTCATCTACATTGATAACCCCTCCAAATGGGATCATCTGCGCCACTTTTTTGGAGCGATGCGGGGTGAACGCCTGCCCCATGAACGGCTCAATAATTATCGAGCTAAGAAGATTGAGATTAGAAGCCATCCACCGTTAGAAGTTCATGCCGATGGAGAGTGCCTAGGTACTACACCAATTACCGTAGAGGTCGTTCCCGCAGCCCTGCGGATTTGTGTTCCAACACCGGAGCTAATTGCCAAGTTTGTAGAGGAAAGTAACAGTAATAATTTGAACCAGCAATCGGCAACCATTGAGAGCGTAACTTTTCCTTAAATCTGCAAATATTTTCCTCGATCGCCCACCAATTTCAGTCCACCTAATCTCATTTTTAATTTTGTCCTTTTTAATTTTGCCTTTTTAATTTTTGCCTTTTTAATTTTGCCTTTTTAATTTTGTCCTTTTTAATTTTGCCTTTTTAATTTTGCCTTTTTAATTTTGCCTTTTAATTTTGCCTTTTTAATTTTGCCTCAAATTCCGCCAATCTGCACCAGTCCATACAAACAAGCTGCCAGCCAGATGCCCCCAGCCACCCAGCCACTCAGGACATCTGTCGGCCAATGCACACCAAAATACACCCGACTAAAGCCAACTCCCAAGGTTAAACCAGCTACCAAGGGAGCCGTAATTCCCAAGGGAACGCTCAAAGATTGGGTCAGGATCGCCGCCAACAGACCGTAAAAGGAAATTGCACTCATGGAATGACCGCTAGGATAACTATAATCCATTGGTCGCTTAGAAGAGACCCATAGATCCGGTCGTTTGCGCCGAAAGAAAGACTTAAATATCCAATTCAGGAACCATGAACCGCCTAGCCCGATCGCTAAGACTAGGGCAGCTACTGTCTCCTTCTGGTAAATCAAAACCCCACCGATCACAATCAGGATTGGGATAGTTATTTGCCCCTGGGCTAACCAAGTTAGAGCGGTCATGTATCGATCGAGGGTCGGATTAGTCCATGACCTGAGAGTTAACAGACATGATTCTTCTACAGGCAATAACCAGTCCCAGAGAAGGACACGGGCAAGAAAAACCCCCATCGCTAGGACGATCGCCCCCGCCAGTAACCCCCCTAACAGATAGGGCATAAAAGCAATGAGGGATTGGAACAACCAATAAAGGCGAGTGCTAACCTGTGCCATCGGCAATCTCCTAATAAATAGCTGTACATTTATAATTATATATAAAATCTCAATATAACCACCTTAATTAGGGTGATTAGGCATCAATGCTTCTCAGAAACACCTTCGATCGTAGCACGACCATTAAATTAATTAGTTACAAATTTCTTGGAGTTGTTGTTGCAATAAAGATAAATCTCGATCGCTACTATTTAACAAATAAAAATTAGCATTTTCTCCTACAAATTTCCGAATATACTGCCATGTACTAGAATTTTGATTAGTAGCTATTTTCCCATGCAAATAATTTACTAAATCTACTGCATAATTATAATAATTTTCTGCATCATACCGATCGCTAAATTTGGCGGGATTAACTAATAGGAACTTGAGAAATTCATCCATAAACCATTCAGGAATCGATACCCCTTCATACCATTCTTGAGGAAATTGATGGGGATAATAGTAGAGCATCAAAATTAAAAAATAACCTATAAAGGCAGAATGATTAAATCCCCGATTCATGACACAAGTGGCAATATCTTCTAGAAAATACTGCTCATCTCCTGTTAAGGGTTCATCTTTGATTCCTGTAATCGGTAGAATTTGCTGAACTTTAGCATAATCTCCACTATAGCTAGTCGCCACATCTTCCAAGGATTTACTAAACCAATGCTTAGCCAATTCTAGACGTACTTGGCGCAGAGCAGCGATCGCTTCCTTTGTCTCCTGACTACCATGCCCTTGATCGATAAATCTAAAAGTATCTAACAAATTAGTTTGAATGTTAAGTTGATGAAATTGCACTCTCGTAATCAATACATCCCAACCCAAACTAAAGCGCTCTACCAAAGATAATTGTTGATAGCTAATAGACTTCCAAGCAATATCACTAAAGGCGGCGATCGAGACACAAAGCTCTGAGTTAGTTGCCTGAAACCGTGAGGCCCCAACAATTTTCATCGCCCTTTGAATAGTTTCTTCGGTTCCCCAGTTACTCCAATTCCAGTTGCGATTGACAGTTACATGGTCTAAAGCTATGGATTTACCCAAGAAAACCATTGCTGAGACAAATACATAATCTAATCCCGCAGGAGGAGACAAAGTTATAGCTTCCCAAATCTCTAGGACTTGCTGCCGTTTCATGATGCTATAAATAATGCCATTTTCAACAACTTGGCTGTAGTAGTGGATGACCCGATCTTTGCCTGAGTCTTCTGGCAAACTAATCTGCACACCCCGAAAGAGAAACTGCCCATCCTTAAAATAGTTTGGCACACCACCAACTAAACTATATTCTGGATAATTAATTAAGACTTTAAGGCACTCATAAATATAATTCTCATCTAATATGTCATCATCCCCCAGCCACATAAAAAATGTCCCTGAGGCTTTTTCAACTACGGTGAGAAAATTAAGAATGGAACCTTGGTTTTTTCGTTGGCGGATATAGGTAACTCGATCGTCCACTTCACAAAATCTCTGGCAAATAATCTCTGTTTCATCCTCAGAGGCATTATCAGAAATAACTAATTCAATATTTCTGTAGCTTTGTTTGAGAACAGATTTAATTGCTTGGGTTATGGTTTTTGCCCCATTAAAAGTGGGTAATCCAATGCTAACCAGAGGCAATAAAGAATTAGTTTCTGGAAAATCCATGTCTATGGTGGCTGGCATAATTGGTGATGATTATTGGTTTTTGCTCACTACATCAGCCCCGGTTCAAATTCCTAAGCGCTGGTAGATAGTGTCTAAATTCCGTAAATGATGATTGGGATCAAAGCATTGGGCTAGTTCTTCGGGGGTGAGTTGGGCTTTGACTTGGGCATCTTGGCTAACTAAGGCTCGGAAGTCGCCATCGGGTTTGTTCCAGGCTTGGTGGGCGCAGGATTGAACAATTTTGTAGGCAGTTTCCCGATTCATCCCCTTTTCCACTAGAGTCAGCATGACTCTTTGGCTGAAGGTGACACCACCGTATACTGTCAGGTTGCGCTGCATATTTTCGGGATAGACCAAGAGATTTTTTACTAAGTCAGTGATTTCCACCAGCATGAAATGAGTCAGAATACAGCTATCCGGCATCGTTACCCGCTCGACGGAACTGTGGGAAATGTCCCGTTCGTGCCAAAGGGCTACGTTTTCGATCGCTGCTCCGGCGTTAGCCCGGATGATTCTTGCCATTCCAGTCAGGCGCTCGCTGCGGATCGGGTTACGCTTGTGGGGCATGGCGGAGGAGCCTTTTTGTCCGGGGGCGAAATATTCTTCTACTTCTAGAACTTCGGTGCGTTGCAGATGGCGAATTTCTACTGAAAAGCGCTCGATCGAGGCGGCGAGTAGAGCCAAGGCGTGCATAAAATCCGCATGACGATCGCGGGAGATAACCTGAGTTGAGGCTGTGTCTGGTTGCAATCCCAAGTTTTGACAAGCCAGTTCTTCAATGCGGGGATCGACATTGGCATAGGTTCCCACTGCCCCAGAGATTTTTCCCACGGCAATAGTTTGAGAAATCCGACACAGACGCTCACGGTGGCGAAGAACTTCGGCTAACCATCCGGCTAACTTAAACCCAAAGGTAATGGGTTCGGCGTGGATACCGTGCGATCGACCAATCATCAAAGTATGGCGGTGTTGTTGGGCTTGGTAACGGATCGCCTGACTCAGGGCTTCGACCCATTGCAAAATCACTTCTAAACTCGCCACCATTTGCAGCGCAAGAGCCGTGTCCAAGACATCAGAACTAGTCATGCCCACATGGATATAGCGCCCTGCATCCCCCACATGCTCATTTACATTGGTCAAAAAAGCAATCATGTCATGGCGGACTTCTGCCTCGATTTCTAAGATGCGCTGGGGATCAAACTTTGCCTTAGCTTTAATCTCCTCCACCGCTTCGAGGGGAATATAGCCTAATTCTGCCTGCGCCTCGCACGCAGCAATCTCCACTTGCAGCCAAGTCTGAAATTTATAATCTTCCGTCCACAGGTTGCCCATCTCAGGCAGGGTATAGCGATCGATCAATGTCTTTCCTCGAATCCAACCAAATTATTTTACTGCAAAGTGTCTTTACTCTTTAATTTATGGTGAAAAATCTTGAATTTTTGTTAAGATGATCGGGGCGGAAGTTGGTAATCGTAGGTTAGTAATTGGTTGGTAATTCACGGAGTAGGTAATGCTGAGATTAGAGCATATTAGTAAGATTTATCCCACCGGGGAAGTATTGAAGGATGTCAACTGGGAAGTGAAACCGGGCGATCGCATTGGTTTAGTGGGGGTCAACGGAGCCGGAAAATCCACCCAGTTGAAGATTATCACCGGAGAAATGGAACCCACCACCGGAGAAGTTATTCGTCCCGCCAGCTTAAATATTGCCTACCTCAACCAAGAATTTGAAATCGATACTACCCGCACCGTCAAGGAAGAATTTTGGCGGGCTTTTGGGGAAGCTAACCAAGTTCATCAATCCCTCATGGAAGTGCATCGGCTGATGGAAACGGCGGATCCAGAGCAGTTGGATGAGCTGATTCACGAGATGGATCGCTGGCAGCGACAGTTTGAAGCACTTGATGGCTATAACTTAGAGGCGCAGATTGATAAACTGATGCCAGAGTTGGATTTTGAACAGGAAGACGGCGATCGCCTAGTTAGTTCCTTTAGTGGCGGTTGGCAGATGCGGATGAGTTTGGGCAAGATCATGCTCCAACGCCCGGATGTGTTGCTGTTGGATGAACCGACTAACCATTTAGACCTAGAAACCATTGAATGGCTGGAAAATTATCTCCGGGGTTTAACTACACCGATGGTGATTGTCTCCCATGACCGGGAATTTCTCGATCGCCTCTGTACGCAAATTGTGGAAACCGAGCGGGGTGTGTCTAGTACCTACCTAGGGAATTATTCCAGCTATCTCGCCCAAAAAGCTGAAAGCCAAATGGCGCAACTCAGTGCCTACGAACGGCAACAGAAAGAAATTGAAAAGCAACAAACCTTTGTCGATCGCTTCCGAGCCAGTGCCACCCGCAGTACCCAAGCCAAGAGCCGGGAAAAACAACTAGATAAGATCGATCGAGTCGAGGCTCCCATTGGCAGTGTGCGGACGCTGCATTTCCGGTTTCCCCCCGCCCCCCGCAGTGGTTTAGAAGTGGTGCGGATTAAAGACCTTGCCCACACCTACGGCGATCGAATCCTCTTTTTGGGGGCAGATTTGTTGATTGAAAGGGGCGATCGGATTGCCTTCTTGGGACCCAATGGAGCCGGAAAATCTACTCTTTTGCGTTTAATTATGGGCTTAGAAGCACCCAGCGATGGCAGTGTGGAGCTAGGTAAACACAATGTGATCCCCGGTTACTTTGAGCAGAACCAAGCGGAGGCGCTGGATTTGAGCAAGAAGGTAATTGACACGATCCACGATGAAGTTCCTGACTGGAAAGATGAGGAAGTCCGGGCTTTGTTAGGCAAATTCCTGTTTAGTGGGGATACTGCCTTTAAGTCGGTGAGCGCCTTGAGTGGGGGGGAGAAGGCAAGATTAGCTCTAGCGAAAATGCTGCTCCGTCCGGCGAACTTATTGATCCTTGATGAGCCGACCAATCACCTCGACATTCCCGCCAAGGAAACCCTAGAGGAAGCCCTGCAAAACTATGACGGCACAGCATTAATTGTGTCCCACGATCGCTACTTTATCTCTCAAGTAGCCAATAAAATTGTGGAAATTCGGGATGGGGAATTCCGGGTTTATCTAGGGGATTATCATTATTATTTAGAAAAGATTGCTGAAGAGAAAGAGAATGCTAGATTAGCAGCGATCGAAGCAGAAAAAGCTGCCAAAGCCAAAGCAAAAAAAGCCAAAGCTACTGCCAAAAAGAGCTAAATCTAAGTCTAGGATGAGGGCAAAACGGAAAAAAGCGGCTTGGGATATTGCTTATCTAAGTCATCTTCTGTCCCTTTGATTTTTATGCAGTTGCCCTGATATCAAAATGGCTGGCTAAGCTTAGAAATTAGTAAGATGCTATTATCAAAATCAGATAGTACTACCGAATACTTACTATGCCTCTTATCGAACTCCTACCAACCGTTAGTCAACTGACGCATCAAGATAAGCTCCGACTTATTCACTTCCTTTTGCTTGCAATTGCTAGAGAGGAAGGATGTAGCCTAGAAACTGCTCATAATCAACATTATGAAAATACCCTGATGAAGCAACTAGCGATTACTGAAGCTGTTGTATGGTCACCTCAAGCCGATCATAAAGCGGTTCAAGCCTTGTCAGACCTTTTAGTTGCAGCACAGGGTGTATCGAATGCTTGATGGTCATCGTTTTTCATTTACAGAAAAGACTGATAGTTCTGGTCGCTCTAGCATCTTGCCATACTTACCACTAACCTTGACTAATGGAAAACGTTCAATTGAGGTTATGGCTTTATTGGACACTGGTGCTAGTGTTAATGTCTTACCCTACGAAATTGGGTTACAAATGGGAGCAGTCTGGGAAAATCAAACTGTTCAAGTTCCCTTAAGTGGAAACCTTGCTCATAGTGAGTCACGGGGACTCGTTTTGACCGGGAAAGTTGCACATTTCCCACCTGTTTTACTCGCCTTTGCATGGACTCAAGCAACAGATGTACCAGTAATTTTAGGTCACATGAATTTTTTTGCGGAATTCAACGTGTGTTTTTATCGCCATGAGTTAGCTTTTGAGATTTGCCCACTCCAAACATAAAGTGTTGCTAACCCACCCGCAGCATAACTAGATCTTTAGTACGAAGTGATTAATCAAAAGCTTTCTATATAACATATCGTATAGGGCAGATAACCAGAAACTTGACATTCAGCCTATCTGCCCTATAGTCAGATTAGGCAGAAAAATTCCGTCTAATACATAGTTAGACTTTAGTCCCTAGTTTCCGATCGATTATCGGTCAAGGATCAGCATCAGCAAGCAGAGACTTATTAGTTTAATCCATCAGTTTGGGTGAGTCGATTCGCTTTGCGATCCCTGCGGGAATCGAGCGATCGACCAAGTCAAGTTAGCGAGGGTTGGCTTGTCTAACACTTCATTGCAGCGGACGGTTGGGCGATCGTTTGTTGAGTGTTAAAATCTAATCACCGCCGCTGAACTTCACCGTTAGGCGGCTCAAGGTTATCTGTGGGGGCGCAGCCGAAAGACCATTAGTGTGACACTTCAATCACAATCAGAAATTGCCTGGTATGGGACACGTTTTCAAGCCAAGTACAATACCGACTGTTGACGAGTACGTGTCGGGTTTATCTGCAATTCGTTCTCGTATCAGTGAGTCGCAGTTTCGTTTGCTGCAAGAGCAGTATTATGCTCCAAATCGTACTACTACAGCGACCCAACTTGCAGAGTTAATAGGGATTGAGAGTGGGCGTGGAGCGATCAATCTGATGTATGGTTGGCTAGGGCGCTTATTCTGTGAAGCAACAGGGTTTGAGCCGAGTCAGCGAGAAGTTGGCACACATCGCTGGTGGTCTGTGTGGTCTAGCGGATATGAAGAGCGCAATCCCTATCGTTTTTTTGGAAGATGCACCCAGAAGTTGCTGAAGCTTTAGAACATTTAGGTTGGGTGAGTTCTAATTCGGCAATAAGTCGCTATCAGCAAATTTTTAGTGAATTAGTTTATGAGCGAGACGATCGTAGTCCTCCCGATGCCCGAAGGCAGGCACAATTTAAGATTGGTTGGGAAAACGCCGCCATGCAAAGGAGAACTTATACAAGTGAAACTTTAAATTCAGTTCTTACTTGGAATAATTTGGGCTATCGCTTTGGGCTGAAATTAGGACAGTGTTCTAATTCGGAAATTCAAGCAGCTTATGACTTTTTAGCTCAAGAATATCAAATCAATTCCTCTGGCTCAAAGCAGCTAAATATAACCAATATTTATCCTGATGAGGTGGCTTCAGAGGAGATTTTTCGAGAAGGGTCAGTACGTCAAGTTTCAGTTAATGCCTATGAGCGAGATCCTAAAGCACGCCAGAAGTGCATCGATTATTATGGCTTAAGTTGCTCAGTTTGCAGTTTTAATTTTGGTGAGTTCTTTGGAGAGTTAGGTGAAGGCTTTATCCATGTTCACCACTTACGCCCTATTTCAGAGATTGCCAAAGAGTATGAAGTTGACCCCGTAAAAGATTTACGCCCAGTTTGCCCAAATTGTCACGCTATGATTCATCGCCGTTCTCCACCACTGAGTATTGAGGAGCTTCAAGTTTTGGTGAGAAATTCTAAAGTTCAACCGCCTCCTAACAATTCGGGTGCAGCGGATTGACCGAAGCCGCTTGGGGGAGATGCAAAGATCACGGCAACCGCTGACCCGAACCGTTAGATTGATTAGAATGCTAGACGCTTTGGGAAAATTACGATGAGGACGATCGCCGATCTTGTAGGATACATTAATGAAATGTAATGCGCCTTATCTTCATTATTAACAAAAGCAATCTATTCAGAGCGATTTCTGGTTAGCTATAATGTCGGATAAGGCAGTAATTAAGGAAAATTTACAATCATGGCAGTTCGTCAACCCCGCTATAGTAAAGAAGAATTTGCCCGAAGAGGCGATCTCATTTATCAAACGCAAATACGCCCACAAGTTGAGGCAGGTAATCATGGCAAAATTGTAGCGATCGACATTGAGACTGGAGACTTTGAAATTGATGCTCATGAAATCACTGCCTGCGATCGGCTCGAAGCCCGTCATCCAGATGCTCAAGTCTGGATTGTTCGAGTCGGTTCTCACCATGTTCGCCGATTTGGTGGACGCACAAAGAGAGCAGTATGATCACAGGAATTGTTAATGCCGATTTTGAGGCGATTATCTCGCTTTCGATATGCGGCTCTGATGGAAAAATTCACGCATAAGATGCGGTTGTTGATACAGGCTTTAACGGTTGGCTTTCATTGCCTCCAGACCTAATTGATCATTTGCATCTCAAATGGAAAAGACGGGGACGCGCTATTCTTGGAGATGGTAGCGAATGCGTTTTTAATATCTATGAAGGCGTTGTAATGTGGGATGGAGATTATCTGACTATCCCCATTGATGAAGCTGATTCGGAACCTCTTGTGGGAATGTCATTGATGGAAGGCTATCAACTCACAGTTCAAGTATTTGAAGCAGGTATCGTAGAAATCCGAAAAGTAAGCGCTGTCTAACTAGATCGTGAGATTGATTAGAATGCTAGACGCTTTGGAAAAATTACGATAAGGACGATCGCCGATCTTGTAGGCTGTATTAATGAAATACAACGCACCTCTTTTTTTCCAGCTAAACTATAAAACATTCACACTAGAGCCAGTGTCCAAAAGTCCTGAAACACTCAGGGATTGATTTTGATACATTAATGTCAATGGTAAATAAGGAAGCGTACTTAATGCTCCAAGACTGGGATTTACCTCAGTGAAAGCAAATCTTACTTTATTAGCCATGAGTCAATTCTTGCTTCTCTTTTAATGCTTGAGCAAGAATGGCGGCAGCCTCAAAAGAGTCATGTAAACCTTGTCTAGGCAGGTCATCTTGGATAGATAGGGGTACAATACCAGAATCTTTGAGCAACTCCGCTACAAGAAAGTTAAGTAATAAAAGTTTATCAGAGTGAGACAATTGCCTAAGCAGGGGAACAAATTCAGTAGTTGTCAGCATAGATTTTAAGAAAACTATAGATTTTGATCTCTTTTACTCCGCCCCAGTATAACACTACCTTCGTGCTAACCCTTATCCATGAAAGCCGTCTAACTAGACCGTTAGATTGATTAAAATACTAGACGCTTTGGAAAATATGGTTAGCATCTATTGATCCCATTTTGGGATCAAGCTATTATTTAGGCGTATGCGTATCTTGTCCCGTAGCACCCTACGAAATTTCTGGGAGACTCATCCAGATGCCGAAGAAGCACTGAAGACTTGGTACTACGAAGCGTCTCATGCTAATTGGCAGAGTCCAGTTGATGTTAAGGCTGCTCATAGTAGTGCCAGTATCGTTGCGAACAACCGTGTGGTTTTCAATATCAAAGGCAACACCTATCGGTTAATTGTGGCAATTCGTTATGACATTGGTATTATTTTTATTCGATTTATTGGCACTCATGCTGAGTATGACAAAGTAGATGCAGAAATAATATGAATGGAGGCTAATGTATGGAGATACGTCCAATTAGAACACACACCGATTACCAGCAAGCTCTTCAAGAGATTGAGCTATTGTTTGATGTAGCCCCAAGTACACCCGAACAAGATCGACTAGATATTCTCAGTACTCTGGTAGAAGCTTATGAAAAGAAACACTTTCCAATTGAGTTACCTGATCCGATCGAAGCAATTCATTACTACATGGACACCCGTGGGTGGTCTCGACGTGATTTGGAGCCATGTCTAGGCAGTCGAGCCAGAGTATCTGAGGTTCTATCTCGTAAACGTTCATTGACCTTAGAGATGATTCGGAAACTGCATCAAGAGTTGGGAGTTCCTGCTGAGATTCTCATTCAGCCTTATGAGTCGGCACAAATCCCTGCCTAATCATTCTGATGAGAATACTAGACGCTTTGGAAAATTATGAGGAGGACGATCGCCGATCTTGTAGAGTATGTTAATGAACTGTAACGCGCCTCATGTCTATTTATGTAATTTAATTGTTGAGCTGTTCTCTGACCCATTGGCGGACATGGCGCATTAAACTTTTTTCGCCCACAGTTTGACTAAGTTCCAAAAATGACCTCAGCACAACAGCATCAAACCTTGGCAACACCATGGAAACTTCCCTGGGTTGATATCCTTGGTCTCCTAAACTCCAAATCGTTAAGCTATCACGATCGCACTGCCATACCTCCATCACTCCCAAAGCCGCATAGATTCCTAGCCGATTCATAGAACTACTAGTGTGATCAACCTCGATCGCTAAATCGGGAGGCGGATCAATAGTTAGATCGATTACATCCTTACCACGCACTGCTAACTCGTTTTGAATGTAATAGCACTCATCCGCTTCTAAACCCTTGCGTAGGTCTTCTCGTGTCCAAGTTGTTGAACCTAAACTACAAATTTCAATCCCTAATTCTTCTGTCATCACTTCCACAAAACGACCAAGTAGTTTTTTATAGCGTTCGTGGGGGGGTAGTAGCCTGAGAATCTCCAAAATTCCGTCATCATAAGTTAATCGCATTCCCGGTTGCGATGCCAAATCCTGTACCAAATTCTGATAAGTACCCCATTGAATCCCGGAAAGAATAGTTGTATTGATGGGAAATGGTTGTGCCAAATTCGAGTTAGAGGCGATCGCAGCAACCATAGTTTTCTCCTTGATCTAGAGATTTTTGTTTTTTGAGCTATGCACTTAATCTTAATTTGATTTTGAACCAGAGAGGATCGATCGCTACTCTAGGCTTAAGGATTTCTAGTTGTAAATTATGGTTTAAAATCCGACGATAATTATCAATAAAACGTCAGTTCAGGGTAAGAAATACCCCTCATCCCCAACCCCACTTCGACAAGCTCAGTGCATCGCTTCGCCCATAAGGGGCGTTAGGCATAAGACTTCCCGAAGGGTAGGGGAGTAAGACGAAATTTTCTTGTTCCCTCTCCCAGAACGGGGGAGGGTTCCAGTTTATCCCAAACTCACGTTAATAAAATAGACTTCTTGCCTGAATCCATTTTTGGTATGATTTTCTAATAGTTTGATATACATAATTTACTATTCACGCAGGAGGTCTAATGATTCTTGATCATCCAGTTGTCAATAGAAATATATTCTTCCCCAGATCGACTACCATTGAGCCGAGTTTCTTTGTGGAAGTAGAAGATGCTAACATTGCTTGCTATCTACAGCAGCCTTTTCCTGATGCTGGAACTATTTTATACTTTCACGGGAATGGGGAACTTGCCTCGGAATATGCAACAGATTATGCCGATTTGTTTCTAGAAAGGGGGGTTAATGTCTGCTTTGTTGAGTATCGGGGTTATGGGATGTCAACGGGTGTACCTACTTTGATCAATATGCTGGGTGATGGAGAAAAAGTTTTCCAAAAATTGGGGATTGCCCCCGAAAAGTTGGTGGTTTTTGGTCGATCGCTGGGCAGCTTGTATGCGATCGAGCTAGTTCACCGCATCCCCCAGATTGCCGGACTAGTGCTAGAAAGTGCCATTGCTAATTTACGGGAGAGTTTACCAATTATTGATGAGATCGAGGAGCTAAAGCCCTCAGAGATGGAACTTATGGCGGAGATTGATACCTATTTTAATCTACAACAAAAACTCCAAAGCTATACTGGGCATCTGCTGGTATTACACGCCGAACACGATCGAGCCTTAAACCGTTCCCACGCCGATCGATTGCATACTTGGGCTGGCAGTCCTCACAAGAAATTGGTGATATTTCCCCAAGGCAACCACAATTCAATCTTATACGCAAATTTTCCGAGTTATTTACAAGAACTAGCCGAATTTTTGCAGCAAGTAGGAGTTCGATCGTCTATTCCATAGCTTAAGGAGCAATAAAGAAAGTTAAAGAGCTTGGGTCGCAGTTCGAGGGAATTTCTGCCCCTTCCATATATGCTAGAGTTATGATCAAGGCTAGGTATCCAAAATCTCCGCTAGAAAAATCTAATGTAGGTTTAACGTTATCTTGTCTTTCGATATATACAGTCATTATTCTGGAATTTTTAATACCCCTATGCTAAAGAAGATATTTGGCGATCCCAACGCCCGGAAGCTGAAAAAATATCAACTCTACGTCACTGAGAGCAATCTGATCGAAGAAGAGATCAAGAACCTCTCCGATGATGAGCTACGGGGGAAAACTGTTGAATTTCAGAGCAAAGTTGCCAAAGCCAAGAGCGATAAGGAACGGGAAGATATCCTTGATGAGATTTTGCCAGAAGCCTTTGCCGTAGTCCGGGAAGCCTCGGTGCGGGTGCTGGGGATGCGCCATTTTGATGTGCAACTCCTAGGCGGGGTGGTACTGCACAAAGGGGAAATTGCTGAAATGAAAACCGGGGAAGGGAAAACCCTAGTGTCTACCTTGCCTGCCTACCTCAATGCCCTAGGCAACAGATCCGTCCATGTGGTGACAGTGAATGATTACCTAGCCCGGCGGGATGCAGAAATGATGGGGCAGGTGCATCGCTTTTTGGGCTTGACCGTGGGGCTGATCCAGCAAAACATGGGAGCAGCCGAACGGCAGCGTAATTATGAGTGTGATATTACCTACGCCACCAACAGTGAACTAGGTTTTGATTATCTCCGGGATAACATGGCAACTTCCATGGAAGATGTGGTGCAACGTCCTTTTAATTTTTGTGTGATTGATGAGGTGGATTCAGTGCTGATTGATGAAGCCCGGACTCCGTTGATTATTTCTGGACAGGTGGAACGACCGACGGAAAAATATCTGCGAGCCGCAGAAATCGCTGCTTTGTTGGTACGATCGACCACCGAAGGGGAAGAAGACAAGGAAGAAGACGGCGACTATGAAGTCGATGAAAAGGCTCGAAATGTGCTGATGACGGATCAAGGGTTTGAGCGGGCAGAGCAGTTGCTAGGGGTGACAGACCTCTACAATCCTGAAGATCCCTGGGCGCACTACATTTTCAATGCAGTGAAGGCGAAGGAATTATTTAAGGATGAAGTGAATTATATTGTCCGCAATGGCGAAGTGATGATTGTGGATGAGTTTACGGGGCGGGTCTTGGCGGGGCGACGCTGGAGTGATGGCTTGCATCAGGCGATCGAAGCCAAGGAAGCCATGGAGAGAGCCAGCAAGATTAACCGGGGTCTGGAACCAGAAATCGAAATTCAAAACGAAACCCAAACCCTTGCCACCATTACCTACCAAAACTTTTTCTTGCTTTACCCCAAACTCTCCGGGATGACGGGGACAGCCAAAACTGAAGAGGCAGAATTTGAGCAGATCTATAAGCTCCAAGTCACCGTCGTCCCCACCAACCGCCCTTCTAAACGCTACGATCTGCCCGATGTGGTCTTCAAGACGGAACCCGGTAAATGGCAAGCGGTAGCCATGGAATGTAAGGAAATGTTTGATTTAGGCAGACCAGTCCTGGTGGGGACAACTAGTGTGGAAAAATCCGAATCCCTGTCCAAACTCCTCAGTGAATTAGAAGTTCCCCATAATATCCTCAATGCCAAACCCGAAAACGTGGAACGGGAATCCGAAATTATTGCCCAAGCCGGACGGAAAAGCACCATCACGATCGCGACTAATATGGCGGGACGAGGCACGGATATTATCCTTGGGGGAAATGCCGATTACATGGCAAGGCTGAAAATTCGGGAATACCTAATGCCCCGGATTGTTACTCCTGCCGTAGATGAAACCTACGTTTCTGCCAAAGCTAGGGACAAATCCAAGCCTCAAGGTTTTGCCGATGCCCCCAAACCAAAATCTTGGAAAGTTTCTTCTAGTCTATTCCCAGTGGAAATTGCCAAGGACACTGCCCAAAAGTTGAAGGAGATGGTGAGTTTTGCGGAGCAGAAGTATGGTTTTCAGGGCTTATCAGAGCTGGAGGCAGAGGATAAGTTGGCTACGGCGGCGGAAAAAGCCCCCACGGAGGATCCTGTAATCCAAAAAATCCGGGAAGTTTATCAGTTAATTAAAGGCGAGTACCAAGCCTATACCGATCGAGAACACGATGAAGTAGTTGCCCTCGGTGGTCTCCACGTAATTTCCACCGAGCGCCATGAATCCCGCCGAATTGATAACCAACTCCGGGGGCGATCGGCCCGGCAGGGGGATCCGGGATCGACCAAATCCTTCCTGAGCTTGGAAGATAACCTCTTGCGGATCTTTGGGGGCGACAAGGTAGCGGGGTTAATGAATGCCCTGCGGGTCGAAGACGATATGCCGATCGAATCCCGGATGTTGACCCGCACCCTCGAAAATGCCCAAAAACGGGTAGAAAGTTTCTACTACGACAGCCGCAAACAGGTATTTGAGTACGATGAGGTGATGAATAACCAACGGCGAGCCATCTATGCCGAGCGCCGCCGGGTCTTGGAGGGCAGAGACCTGAAGGAACAGGTGATCCAGTACGCCGAGAAAACCATGGAGGATATTGTCGATAACTATGTCAACCCAGAGTTACCCGCCGAGGAATGGGAACTAGAAAAAATGGTGAATAAGGTCAAGGAATTTGTCTATCTCCTCCAAGACCTGCAACCCAGCCAAATGGAAGACATGAGTGCGACAGAAATTAAGCTCTTTCTCCAAGAGGAAGTCCGCAAAGCCTACGATATCAAGGAAGAGCAGGTAGACAGCATTCAGCCGGGTTTGATGCGTCAAGCCGAACGATTCTTTATCCTCCAACAAATTGATACTCTCTGGCGGGAACACTTGCAGGGGGTAGAGGCACTGCGGGATTCGATCGGGCTACGGGGCTATGGCCAAAAAGACCCCCTGATCGAGTACAAACAGGAGGGCTACGAAATGTTCTTAGATATGATGATCGATATCCGCCGCAATGTGGTCTACGGGCTGTTCCAGTTCCAACCCCAACTTGCCCCTGTTTAGGAGAATAAGGCGGCACCGGATTTGAACCGGGGGTGGGAATTTTGCAGACTCCTGCCTTACCACTTGGCTATGCCGCCTTGAAGCCACTACTAATACAATAGCAAAGATTCCCTAGTTTAAGCTAGTTGTTTTTGAGAATCGCTGAAAAAGCAGTGTATTTTGTTGTAGATTTCCCAGAAATTAAAATCCTCAAAGCGTTGTCTAAAAAATCTATTGGGGTATTTTCGGCACGGGGGCAACCTGTTGATAAAATGTGGCTTCACCATTTTTGACTTGATTGATTACCATACTCCGCCCTCGATCGACAGGATCAAGAATCTGCCCTGTTATGCCTAAAAAAGGTGAAGATGCCAAAATTCCCCGCTCAATCGCCTCTGGACTCACTTCTCCTTGGGTTGCGATCGCTCCTAGAATCATCTGCACAGCATCGTAGGCTAGCGCTGCATTACTCCGGGGAGCCTGTCGATAGATATTGGTGTAGTCGGCAATAAATTTTTGGTTTTCGGGAGTTGATAGTTGGGGATGCCAAGGACTGAGAAAGAAACCGCCTTCTAGGAGGGGGAGATTTGCTGAGATAATTCCCGCCCAAGAATCACCACCAATCACAGGAAAATCGATCGCTAACTTCTGTAATGCTAAACCTTGGCTAATTAGGTCTGGCAAGGGGTTGGGCAATAGCAAGACATCGGGCTGTTGTTGGTTGAGGCTCTGGAGGCGATCGAGGAAATCTGGTCTTGTATTTTGATAGGTTTCTGTCATCACTCTGCCCCCCAAATCCTGAAAATTGCGCTGAAAAGCTGTCACCAAATTACGACTGTAGGCATGATCTGAGTTGTAGAGAATAGCTGCATTTTTAGCCTGAAGCGTTTTCACTGCAAAATCAGCAAGGGCGGCTCCTTGGAGTTCTTGATCTAGACCAATACTAATAATATTTTTGTCTCGATCGCTAGCTTGATGAGGAGACTGAAACGTAATTACCGGATCCGTGGCACTAGTGATTAGAGGTAAGGGAAAATCTTCGATCGCCAAGGCAGCCACCAGCAGAGAATTTAGAGAACTCTGGGGCGAAGTAATCAGGGCTTGGACTCCCTTGTTTTGGAGTTGCTCTGCTGCTTGGAGCATGGCTTCGGGTTTATTCTCGTCATCAGCAATCAATAACCGGACTGGATAGCGGCGATCGCCTACCACCACTCCCCCAGCTTGATTAGCCTGCGCCACTGCTAACTCGGCTCCCGTTACCATTTCCCTTCCCGCCAGCACCGCAAAATCCCCAGACAAGGGCGCAATTAAACCAAGGGTAATATGAGGTGAAAACCAGAGGGCATAAATTAGCCACAAAATCAAAGCGATCGAGCCACCAAAAGCCAGTAGTTTATAGCCTTTGGGGATAGATACCCGAAAAAAAGTTTGGAGCCACTGGAGAATTTTCTGGATCATTTTTGCTGTTTAATTTAGATATTGCCTAGATATTGCCTAGATATTCCCAGAAGTTTCCTAGACATTTCTTAGGTATTTGGTGATGCCCCACTGAGAAATGTAACAAAAAAGTTAATAGTTAAATATTTAGAGAGTATCAATGGGTTAACCACTTGAGCTAAAATCTACTCATATAAGCAAAAATGGAATTATTCAAGGGTCTTTCCCTTTTGGATTATTTAAGTTTTATTCAGGAGATTAAGTTGATGAAGATTTTAGTCCGCCTAGTGGCGATCGTGGTTCTTTTTATTAGTTATCTGGGCTGGAGCGGTAACGCTGTGGCTGCCTCTCTGTCTATGGGGGTTAATAATACGCCGATTATTTTGGGAGAAGTCGAATTTCGTAACAGTGCTGATGATAAATTAGCTACAGAATTTGGTAAAAAAATTGACCTAAATAATACCAATGTCCGGGCTTTCCGCAAATATCCCGGTATGTATCCCAGCTTGGCAACCAAGGTTGTAGATAATGCTCCCTACGAAAAAGTAGAAGATGTCTTGAGCATTCCCGGACTCTCGGCTCGCCAAAAGGAACTCCTCCAAGCTAATCTTGACAAATTTACTGTAACTCAAGTAGATATTACCTTTACCGAAGGTGCGATCGCTACAACAATGGTATTTATTAAATCCTTGGTAAAGCCTTTGGTAGCCAGAGTTTAGATTCTAGCTGCCCCAAAAAAGCATGATGTCCCCGGTTCCTCGTCTGTGAATTGGGGATAAATTTTATAGAGATTTTATAGATGCTAGACGAAGGGGTACTCGATCGTGTATGATTGATGAGTTAACTGCGGATGTAGTTTAGTGGTAAAACTTTAGCCTTCCAAGCTAATAATGCGGGTTCGATTCCCGCCATCCGCTTAGAACATAGCAGAAATCTACATGGCAATTCAACTTGGGCTAATCGGTGGTGGCGTGATGGGGGAGGCGATCGTCTCCCAGTTAATTACTGCCCAAGCCTACAGTGCCGACCAAATTCTGATTAGCGATCCCCAGCTAGAGCGCCGGGAATTTCTCCACAAAACCTATGGTGTCCAAACTACGGTGGAAAATCTCACCGCCGCCCAAGCTCTAGAAGTTGTGATCCTCGCAGTCAAACCCCAGATATTTCCGGCTCTCGTCCAAGAGTTACGCACGGGCTTATTGCAATATTCTCCTTCCAAATCCTATCCAGTTTTGCTCTCTATTCTTGCCGGGGTTTCCCTGAGTAAATTAACGGCAGCTTTTCCCCACCATCCCATTGTCCGGGTGATGCCCAATACTCCCGCTACCGTCGGTGCTGCCATGACCGCCCTTGCCCCCAATCACAACGTTTCCCCCCAACATCTGGTTTTAGCTAAGACTATTTTCCAAGCGATAGGGGAAGTGGTGGAATTGCCGGAAAGTCTCATGGATGCGGTGACGGGGCTGTCGGGTTCAGGACCTGCCTATGTGGCGTTGATGGTAGAAGCTCTCAGTGATGGGGGTGTGGCTGCGGGGTTGCCTAGGGCGATCGCTTCCCAGCTAGCTCTGCAAACTGTCCTCGGCACAGCAACTTTGTTACAAGAAACAAAAATCCACCCTGCGGAACTCAAAGACCGGGTGACAAGTCCGGGGGGAACCACCATTGCGGGGGTTACGGAGCTAGAACGGGGCGGATTTCGGGCAGCGGTGATCAATGCGGTGTTGGCTGCCTACAGGCGATCGCAGGAATTAGGAAAGTCTTAGAAAAAATCGGCGTTCCTGAATTCAGGTATGCAAACTAACAAATTCCAGATTCTCCAGAGTACTTTTGAGAGTTGGCTCCAGCGAAGGGTTAGGCTTCTGCCTTTGGGCGATTTGCATGAGCAAGTACATCATTGACTGCATCACTTGTTGGAAATGCCTGAGCAACATTAGGATCGAGTAACACTACATTTATTCCTGTTCTGTAACGTTCGATGTATTCTCCTCTAATGCCACCTTCCATCTTGTCAAAGTCATACTCAGTTCGTACATCATCATCTAGCTCGTGATTACTCTCCATCTTCATAAAACCTCCGCTCATTTCGAGTTGCTTCTCGTGCGCTAATGATCCAAACATGAGAACAACAGTTACAAAAGCGTAGATCTAAAATTATCATGACAATGAGTTTATTCACTCAAATTCCCCTATTTCTCTGGTTTCTATTGATTGAATAGTATTTGTCACAATTTCAGCCATTTTGTTGTCATGATGTTGACGACAGAGACGTAATGCATAGTTTAAGTGTTTCATCGCAGACGGGGAATGACCTTGATAATGATGTGCTAATCCAGCATGATAAAAACCATGTTGATCACCGGAATAAATAGGATAATCAGGCTCTAATTCTCGTGCTTGGTCAAAATCAATGATTGCTTCCTCAAGAAGATTAAGCTGAATGTATGTATTGGAACGTCCATAATAGTTTGAAGTATGATTTGGGTCGATTTCTATAGCTTGGGTAAAGTCTGCAAGAGCCTCCTGAAATCCTCCCAAGTTATAATGCATGACAGCTCGGTCATAATATCCATCAGCACTTTCAGGGTTCAAACGAATGAAGTTGGAGAAGTCATCCAGCGCAGCTTCTTGTTTCCCCTGGTATGTGAAAGCAAATCCGCGATAGAGATAAGCATTGGCATGATCCAATTGCATTCTAATAGACTGCGAAAAATCCTCTATTGCCTCTGCAAATCGATGCTCTACAAGATGTAGTTGACCTCGCAAATAATAGGCATTTGCATTCCGAGGATTTGTGAATACCGCCAAGTCTAGATTAGTGAGTGCTTTCTGTAAGTTGCCATCTTGATAGTACTGACAGGCAAGGTAATAGTAAATATTCGATCGTGTATAATATAGGGATGCAACTACTACCAAACAGGCTATCCCAAGTACGGCTACGACAGCGTAGCCTGTCATTGCGTATACATAAAAAATACTGACTGAGAATATAAAACAAGTGCCAATAATTGTCCAAGAAGTTAGCCTCGGATTCATAAACCTTCCAGATTGCCCCTCAAAGTTATATTTCAAATACTGCTTAGGTTATACACTAGGAAGCAACTTAAAGTCAACGGATAAATTTTCTTGGCAAATCGCAAGAATAAGCCCATCCACATAATATACGAAATATACAGAAAAATTCTATCTAAATATTCTGTTTTGAGGGAGTTATACGGAAAAATCCCCCCTAGTCTTCTAGTTTAATGTGGTTAGACCGATAAGACTTGGATGTTGCTGACAAGAAGAGTGCATTTGCATAGACCTCTTGCGTGAATAAGGAAAAAGCCCCGCATCCCCCAGCCCCTCCTCCCTAGGAAGAAGGGGAGTAAGAGGAAAGTCCCTCTCCCTAGGGAGAGGGATTTAGGGTGAGGGTCATGATTCACGTAAGAGGTCTATTATTTCATTCCATTTTTGTTTATGTTCAATGATTTAGGATCGCTATAGAAGTAGATGATTGATATTTGGTGACAAAGGTAGCCATCGACAGCATCCGGTCAAGCAAGGCAAGGTGACGGCATCAGGCAAGATGAGTGATGATGTCAGAAAAAAATTTAGCAAGTATTCTTAGACAGGCGGGGATTGAAATCATGGATAAGTATCTGATTGTTTTAGAAAAAAGGGAAACTGGTTTTTCGATAATCATTGCAGAGCTGTTAAGACAGTTAGCATAGAAATTTGAGACTAGAGACTAGAAATATGGAAGAGTTGTTAGAACTACGGACGCTATTAATGGGGGGGAATATCTCCGAGGCTTTGCTGTTGGTGGAGGAGATGACCGAGATGAGCAAAGATGACAAAATCAATAAGATATCTAGCTTTAGTATTATTTTGCTAATGCATTTAATTAAACAGCAAGCTGAGAAACACTCAACCCGATCGTGGGATGTGACTATTCGGAATGCTGCTCGCCAAATTCAACGATCGAATAAACGCCGGAAGGCAGGGGGCTATTATCTTTCATCGGCAGAATTATTAGAAACCTTAACCGATGCTTATGAATCTGCCTTGGATGCTGCTGCCCTAGAAGCCTTTGGGGGGCACTATGAATCGGCGGAGTTGGGGGCTATGGTCGATCAAGAGGGCATAATTCAAGAGGCGATCGCCTTAATTCTGGAAATTGAAAATTAGTGAGAAACTATCATGTCGGCTATCCATCATCTTTTAGAAGAATTTAGACAAGAGGCAGCAACAACTAAATAACTCGACACAAAACTGAACCTGATTACTAATTATTGGTATCAGTGAAGTTAATTTGATCGCTGAGTTGGCGGATGAGATTACCGATTTCTGGGTCGTTGTCCCGGAGTTGGGCGACTTTTTCGCAACTGTACATCACCGTCGTGTGATCTTTGCCCCCGAACTCTTCCCCAATTCTTGGCAGACTGAGATCCGTGTGTTGCCGCATTAGGTACATGCCCACCTGCCTTGCCCAGCTAATTTCTCGACGGCGGGAGTGACTTTGGAGTTCTTCGAGGGAAATATTAAAAGTAGAAGTAATGGCTTTGATCACCGCTTCGGGGGAAGTCGCTACTCGATCGATGGACGGGTTAAGAATGGGTGTGATACTATCCACATTCATGGGCATTCCCGAAATTGAAACGTAGGCGACCGCCCGGATCAAGGCTCCTTCTAGCTCCCGGATATTAGAAGTGTAGTTGGTGGCGATGTATTCGATCACTTCCCGTGGCAGGCGCATATTTTCGTATTCAGCCTTTTTCTGGAGAATCGCCATGCGAGTTTCTAGGTCTGGAGCTTGAATATCAGCAATCAGACCCATAGAAAACCGGGAACAGAGACGTTCTTGGAGGCGGGGGATGCGGCTGGGGGGGCGATCGCTGGCGAGGATGATTTGTTTACCAGCTTCATGGAGGGTATTAAAAGTATGAAAAAATTCTTCTTGGGTGTATTCTTTGCCCTCAATAAATTGAATATCATCCACCATAATTAGATCCGCCGCTCGGTAATGTTCCCGAAACTTCTGCATACTATCTTTACGAATGGCAGCAATTAAATCATTGGTAAACTGTTCTGTAGACACATAGAAAATCTTTGTATCGGGGGAAATTTGGAGCCGATAGTGACCGATCGCCTGCATCAGATGAGTCTTTCCCAAGCCCACGCCGCCACAGAGGAATAACGGGTTAAATTCCCGCCCCGGCGACTCCGCTACCGCCAAGGAAGCCGCATGAGCCATGCGATTATTTGCCCCGACTACAAACCGAGAAAATACATACTTAGAATTTAACTTTGTAGCGGGGGATAATTGTTGTTGGGGATGCTCTTCAATTACTGGGTTGGCAACTTGATTTAGCTCCAAAGATCCATCATTATCTGCTACCGTAAACCGAATTTCTAGGGATTTTCCCAAAACATCATACACCACGCCAGAAATGGTTTTTAAGTAATGCTTCTGTAGCCAATTTTTTGCAAAGGGATTGGGAGTCCGAATTACCAAACATTGGTCATCGAACCTTTCGGCACTAGCAGTCCTAATCCATGTTTCAAAAGTGGGTTGACTAAGTTGAAGTTGCAGGCGATCAGAGACTTGCTGCCACAACTGTTCTGGAGAGATATCGGTCATTTTTCTGGCTAGGCGGATTCTGCTACAATAGGCTACTAAATATAGCACCTTTTTCTCTAAGGATGTCCAAGATATCAGAAATTATTCACCTCGGTAATCCTCTCCTCCGGGAAGTAGCGAAACCAATACAAAAGATAGAGGATCCCAGTCTGCAAAATCTCATCCAAGAGTTGATCAGCACTACGATCGACCACAACGGTGTGGGTATTGCTGCCCCTCAAGTTGCCCAGTCTCTACAATTGATCATTGTTGCCTCCCACCCTACTCCCCGCTATCCCCAAGCCCCCCAGATGGAGCCGATCGCCATGATCAATCCCCGCATTGTTAACCACAGTGGCGAGCCAGAGAAGGGCTGGGAAGGATGCCTGAGCGTGCCGGGAATTCGGGGATTGGTTCCTCGTTATCCGCAAATTGTAATTGAATATACAGATATTCATAATCAAGTTTGCTGCCAAGAATTAACTGGGTTTGTGGCGAGAATTTTTCAACACGAGTATGATCATCTCCAAGGGATAGTTTTTCTCGATCGAGTGGAAAGCACCCAAGAAATGATTACAGAACAAGAATATCAGAAGTTATTTACTGAGTAATTCCCTCAAATCAAAATATAGCAATCCTTAATCTAGTAATGTACAGTTAATTGTAGAGGTATAAGAATTTTGTAGGGGTGCAAGGCTTTGCATCCTCAAGGTATAAACATCTAGTTAAAAGTTTATTTATAGGGGGTAAGCAATGAATTTTCAGCGTGAAACACCAGAGACAAATTCAGATACTCAGAAAGAAGCAAAAATGTTTCTTTTTCTACCCCCAACGTTTGACCAGAAACCTTTGGAAATATTGTACGGAACCGAAGGGTTTTTACGGCGGAAAATTGTGAAAATAATTCATCCTTTTTTGTCTACAGAAGTAGCTGATGATTTTCAAGATACCTCTTGGTTAGCAGAAGAATCGCTGCAAGAGTTGGCAACAATTAATGTGGAAGAAATCAGCGATCGAGAACTCCAATCCTCCAGAATTCTGATTGGCTTAACTTTCGTGGGCATCAGTGCTTTATTAGTTAGTTTCCTCCTGCTCTACCTCAGCACCACCCATTCTGAGCTATCTCTCCAGCAACAAATTAGTTCCCATTGGTATCAATACATCTTTTCAGTTTGTCTAGGAGTAACAGGGATGTTACTCTTGGGTCGAGAAGCGATGCGTTTTCAGTGAACAGTTACTCGTACTGAGCGGAGTCGAAGTATCAGTGAACAGTGAACAGTTATCAATTACTTGTATTGAGCGGAGCCGAAATATCAATGATCACAGTAAATCTATGGAAAGTAGTTTGTATGAGGCGGATTTTTATAGATGGACGATCGAGCAATCCCAGTTTTTACAGTTGGGGAAGTTTGATGCTTTAGATTTGGAAAACCTAGCAGAGGAGATCGCATCTTTGGGGAAGCAACAACGGCAGGAACTTAGAAACCGATTGGGAGTATTGATTGGGCATTTACTAAAGTGGCAGTATCAACCAACCAGAAAGACTCGCAGTTGGCAGTTAACTATTGAATTACAAAGATCGGAAATTGAAGAACTATTGATGGATAACCCTAGTTTAAAACCCTATTTAGTTGAGGTAATTCCCAAAGCCTTTAAGTTGGGATTATCTCTAGTATTTATGGAAACTCCCTTAAAAAAACGAGATATTCCTTCTAATTGTCCTTATACTTTAGAGCAAATTTTAGATGAGAATTTTCCTGATGATATTGATAGAGACTTTGATTAATCTAGTATTAACATAGAGTGTGAATTATGACATCAAAACTATATGAAATAGATTTTCATGGGTGGACGATCGAGCAATCCCAGTTATTAGAATTGGGGAAGTTTGATGGGTTAGATTTAAGCAACTTAGCTGAGGAGATCGCATCTTTGGGCAGACAGCAGCGACAAGAATTAGAGAACCGTTTGGCTATTTTATTGGGGCATTTTCTCAAGTGGACTTTACAGCCAGAGCTACGAGGTAAAAGCTGGAAGTTGACAATTAAGGAGCAACGCAGACAAATTCAAAGATTGATCAAAGGCAATCCTAGCTTAAAGCCCTATTTATCAGAAGCAATTATTGAAGGTTATGCCTCAGCTTTAATTTTAGTTGCTCAAGAAACTCCTTTTAATTACCAAGATTTACCTCAAGAATGCTCTTTTAAGATTGATCAGATTTTTGATGAGAAGTTCCCTGACGGTATAGAAATAGAACCTTACTAAAACTTGAATAAGCCCTGAATAAAAAGTTATAAATTATGACATCACAACTATACGAAACCGATTTTTATAGATGGACGATCGAGCAATCTCAGTTTTTACAATTGGGCAAGTTTGATAGGTTAGATTTAAGCAACTTAGCAGAGGAGATCGCATCTTTGGGGAAGCAACAACGGCAGGAACTTAGAAATCGATTAGGTGTATTGATTGGGCATTTACTGAAATGGCAATATCAGCCAGCAAAAAGAACCCGGAGTTGGCAGGTAACTATTAGTTTGCAACGGCGAGAAATTAGAGACATCTTAGCTGAAAATCCTAGTTTACAACCTTATTTAGATACAGCGATTCAAGCAGGTTTTTCCCTAGGTATAGATTTAGTCTTAATAGAAACTCCCATTAAGAAAAAAGATTTACCTACAGAATGTATTTATACGGTGGAGCAAATTCTTGATAGTAATTTTCCTGATGGGATTGAAACAGAGTTTGATTAAGTTGATTAGGTTGATTAGATTGGGTTGAATTATGGTATCAAAATTATACGAAACCGATTTTTATAGATGGACGATCGAGCAGTCCCAGTTTTTACAATTGGGCAAATTTGATGATTTAGATTTAGAAAACCTAGCAGAGGAGATCGCATCTTTGGGCAGACAAGAAAAGCAAGAATTAAGAAATCGATTAGGTATCTTAATTGGGCATCTACTTAAATGGCAGTATCAGCCCGAAAAGCGGAGTAAAAGTTGGCGAGTAACGATTAAAGAACAACGGCGAGAAATTCGGTTAATTATCGATGATAATCCTAGCCTGAAGCCCTACCTTGAAGAAGCAATTTTCCGGGGCTATGCCCAAGGGTTAGATTTAGTAGTGAAGGAAACGCCCCTAGATTATCGAGATTTACCTAAAGATTGTCCCCTTAGCGTAGAGCAGATTTTTGATCCTAACTTTCCGCCGGGACTAGAAACAGAATTTTAGAAATTCAGTAGGAGGGAAAAAGTATGGATTTAAAATTATACGAAGCAGATTTTTATGGGTGGACGATCGAGCAATCTCAGTTATTAGAATTAGGTAAATTTGATCAGTTAGATTTAAGCAACTTAGCGGAGGAGATCGCATCCTTGGGGAGTCAACAAAGAAATGAATTGGAAAATCGCTTAGCTATTTTATTAGGGCATTTATTGAAATGGAATTATCAACCAGAATTACGGGGTAAAAGTTGGCGATCGACTATCCGTGAACAACGGCGACAAATTCAAAGATTGATTACTAAAAATCCTAGTCTTAAGCCCTACCTGGCAGAGGCAATTACCGAAGGTTACGAATCAGCTTTAGATTTAGCAGTCCGGGAAACGCCCTTAGATTACCCAGATTTACCTCCTAGTTGTCC
>JAAUUE010000122.1 GCA_012031635.1 Coleofasciculaceae cyanobacterium SM2_1_6
TGAGAGAACTGAGCGTCTTTGGAGAATCTCTTCTCGCCCAATAATAGCTTTAATCTCCGGCAAATTTGCCTCAATCTCGATCCCCCCGACACTGAAACACTAGTTCAATCTCCTCCGCTGTTCTCTCCAAGATGCGGAAATCTTTGCCATTGGTCAACAAGCCATAGGGCGATCGCAGAGTTGTTAGGTATCGCTTGATCTGCTCTAAATGGGGGTTCAAGTTATGCCGAGGATTTTTTGCTTCCACCACTAAACTCAAGGGCGAATCATCTCCGAGGACGATCGGCAAAATTTGAGCAGTTAATACTAAAAAATCTAGGCGAATATTCCCTAGAGTAACTTCCTGATTCCAATGTTCTGGGGCATAGCCAAGGGCGGGTAAAAGATATTGAACAACAAGCTTACTCTCCACCTCCCTTTCATTTTTGCACTCTTCTGGATTAAAAAACATAGATGAAGACTCTCACTCTAGGTTCATAAAATCTTGACTAGTTCAGAATATTCTGAACACGAGTTAGACTTAGAACCCAAGATAACATATCAATAGAGAGATTATTACCTACCCTGAATTAATTGGAATTAGATTCACTGCTATCTGTTTTGAGTTGTCGCCGTTGCTGAAACTTATCGACAACCAAGGACAGCCCATAACCAGCTACCACACAAATAATCGGCATCAAAGGATGGCGATATCGACCCTGACCCACCGTGCCGCCGCCAACCACGACAAAGTATGCCCCGACACTCAAAACTGTAAAAAGTTGTAGTCCACCAATGGGCATTCTTCCTGCCAGTCCGACGATCGTTAACACAATAAAAGATGCCGATAATATCCCCAAGAGGAGGTACATAGACAATAATTCTGGGGCTTTAGTCACCATATTTTGCAGGTGGAGAAAAATCCCATCTTGAAAAGTTGTCCCAGTGCGAGTGGGAAAATCAATAGGTTTGCCAAAGAGGGATTGATAATCACTCACCGCCGGACCCAAGAGAGTACGGAGAATCCCGTCAATGTGCATCAAAGTGTAGCGAGGAAAATTGTCTTTGATCACCTGAGCGCCCTCTTTTTCCATCTCCTTAAAAACTTCGCTCTTCTTGCAGGTTATCTGCTCTGGAGCCATCTTCGGACCGTAGAGACTTTGGTTAAAGCACATCACCTTAGGGTCTTGGACTTCCATCTCATCTTGGATCGCATCAAAATTTTTCCCAGTCTTGTTAGCTTCGATCGCCGGAGCCGTCCAGTAGTAAAGATTCACCCCATTCACCCCCGAAAACCCAGAATAGCCAATGACTAGTTGATTACGGAGATTCCAAACCCCCAGAAGGCTAATGGATACCAAGAAAAATCCCCCCGTGTGCAGCAGTAACCTTTTTTTGTCAGACTCCTGCCAAACCACCCAAAACGCCATCCCCAAAGAGATCAAAATTGGTAAATAGTAGCTGATAGGGCGGACATAGGCAGAGGCAACTAGGGTAATCGCAGCAATAAATAAATCTCGAAATTTCTTAGTTTCTACATATTTGAGGAAATAGTAGAAAAAGATACTAAAAATTGTCGAGAATAGAGTTTCTGTGAGGATCTTGCTCACAAACAAAATTGACAAAGGTTCTAGGGCATAAATCCCCAGACAAAAGAGGGCAATCCGCTCTTGTTTGAATAGGAGCAAACCCGTACGGTAAATATAGTAACCAGTTAAACAACTAAGTAAGGCTTGGAGAGGGATAGTGACGGCTTCAATGTTACCTAGCCAGACACTGGGAACAAGAAACAGAGGATAACCGGGAGTCCGAAATAGCTCTGGCAAACCATCGTAGTAGCCATTAAATTTGCCTGTAGTAGCCAGCTCTACGGCGGGGCGGACATAGGAATCAGTATCGGCAGCATGGAAGATACTGGGGTCTTGGGGGTTGAGCATCCAAGCAAGAATAGATAGTCCCAGTCTGAGGACAAAAGCAAAGATAAGAATGCGGAGGAGAGGACTTTTCACAGGATTTATGGGGGGTATGGTGACCGAGGATTGACAAAACTGGCGAATCTGGGATAGGAAATTAAGATTTTTGAAGTGCTCTTCTATGGAGTGAAATTAATGGGGGAAAATTTCTGTGACTAGTTTCAGATATTAATTATTCGGTACTAATTTTAAGATATTATTCCGTTATACTACTTAGGCTAGAAAGTAATTCACAAAAAAATTACATAGGCTGTCGGTAATTTTACTAAAAATTCATAATTTGCCGACTTATTTTTCTCCCTAGTCTTTTACTATTAAGGGAAAACATACTTGGCTTTGGTTAGCTGGACTACCAGTTAGACCAGACATCAGCCTATATTTTAACAAAGTGTCTTGCAAAATTAGAGGAAACCTGCTTTTGGCTTTTTTTAATACTTGCAGAGAATTAATCTCTACTATCCTAAAAGCTGAAGGGAGATTTCATATCTGGGAGAAAGTCTAGAGAAATTCAAGTTTAAGGTCTAGTTAAAGCTGGTCTCAGGACATGAGTTTAATGTAAGGAAATATTAATGCCAACTTAATGCCAACGCTATTACCTCTGACAGATGAAAGCCAAACCGTCAACGCTGAAAAATATTAACCTATACATCGATCGCCAAGCCGCAAATTGGGGCAGGTATCTACTAGAGCAGTTAATCATGGCTCTGGTGGGCTGGATGCCTACACTCTTGGGTGTGGGAGTCCGGGCGGTAGTGTATCGGCTAATTTTGCAGATGGATGGTTTGGCAGCGATCGAGAATGGGGTAAGGCTGAGGATGTGTGACCAAATTCGGTTGGGGAAGGGAGTATACCTAGACCAAGGAGTTTATCTCCACGCCTGTCTCCACGGCATTGACATCGGAGCCGACTCCATTGTCATGCACGGAGCCGTCCTCCATGTATACAACTTTCGCAATTTACCCCATTCGCGAATTAAGATTGGTTGTCAGAGTTTGATTGGGGAGTACACAGTGATTCGGGGGCAGGGGGGAGTCACCCTTGGCGATCGAGTCTATACTTCTCCTTTTGTCCAAATTTTGGCAGTCAATCATGTGTTTAGCGATCCCCACCGTTCCTTTGTTGAACAGGGAATCACTGCGGAAGGAATTGTCATCGAAGATGATGTGTGGATTGGGGCAGGGGCGATCATTACTGATGGGGTACACATTGGCAAGGGGGCAGTAATTGCCGCCGGGGCGGTGGTTACCAAAGACGTACCTGCTCATACTGTGGTTGCGGGTATTCCTGCTAAACCCATCAAGGAAATTACTGATGATCTTAGGACTCCTTCCCCCAAGGTCATCTACATGGACAAACCAAACTAAATTAGAGCCATGACTACACTTTCAGTTGTTATTCCAGCCTACAACGAAGAAAACGGCATTGCCGAGATTGTCGATCGAGTCCTCAAGATCAAACCCGCTCTAGCTGCGGTGGGCGTAGAAGACCTCGAACTTATCGTGGTTAATGATGCTTCTAAAGACCGGACAGCAGAAGTCGTCAAGGGCATTGCCGGCGTGAGGCTGATCACCCATCCAGTCAACAAAGGCTATGGCGGGGCGCTAAAAACTGGCTTCTCCAATGCCAAAGGAGATTTAGTCGGGTTCCTCGATGCCGATGGCACTTATCCACCAGAGTACTTTCCCCAACTTTGTCAAGTTGCCATGCAGGATGCAGAGTTGGTAATTGGCTCTCGCTTAGCCGGAGAAAAAAGTCAAATGCCAGCGATCCGCCGAGTCGGCAATATTTTCTTTGCCGGATTGCTGACCCTGATTACCCGGCAAAAAGTCACGGATAGTGCCAGTGGGATGCGAGTATTTCGCCGGGATGTGATTTCTCGGATTTTTCCCCTGCCCGATGGCTTAAATCTGACTCCAGTGATGAGTACCCGGGCGATCCATGAAGGGGTGAAAATTGCTGAAGTGCCAATTCCCTACAGTGTCCGGGTGGGGCGATCGAAGCTGAGTGTAGTCAAAGATGGCCGAATTTTTCTCCAATCCATGGTCTGGACTGCTTTAACTTACAATCCGGTCAGAATTCTGGGGATGGTAGGCTTGGTGGGAATGGCGATCGCCTTTGCCCTAGCGGTGCACTTTATTCTCGGCAGACTTTCTGGGATCACCACCATTCAAAACTGGCAAGTTGTCCAACTCTGTGTCGGCATGGTTGCTGGAGTTACCGGGTTGAATATTTTTATTCTCGGTATAGCGTTTAACTATCTAGTCTCCCTTTTTGTGAAGCAACCAGTCCGCCACGGACTCTTTGGCAGAATGCTATTCCAGCAACCCCTAGACCAAAAGTTTGGCTGGATTGGAGCTTTGGCGATCGTTATTGGCATCGTTGCCGGGATCACCACCGTAGTTTTAGGACTACAAACTTGGTCAATTAACAGTATTTGGCTCTATCTCATTAGTAGCTCGATGTTGATTCTCTTAGGGGTGCAATTAATGATCTACTGGGCAATTTTACGCGTTCTAGATGAATTAGGACAACGGGACTTCTTGACTCAGAAAGATTTGAGTAGCGCAGAACCCGGAGAATATTCAGTCTCTCCCGGAGATTCGGTGGCATAATGAAGATACCTTAGTTCCCTAGGGATCTCGCCTGAGTTCGGTCAATACAACTACTACTATTCATTAACAAGTCTCGTTAACACTTTAGTAACATACTAGTAATATGCTAGTCACACGGAGGAATTAGGAAAATGGCTGTCAAAGATTTATCCAAACAAAATCGTGGTAAGGGCGCAACTCTGAAAGTTCCCCCCCCAATGTTCCCCAATGCTGATGATATTGTGCGGCAAGGACTTCTCGAAGACCAGCAGCACGTTGATATGGTAGATATCTTGCTAGTTAATCCTCCTTCTCCCGATGGCGATATCTGGATTCGCAGCCAACACCGGGTGGGGCGAAGAACTAGGGAAAATATGATCTGGCCTCAGGTCTCCTTGGCGCAGATGGCGGCTCTCCTGCATCCTACCTATTCGGTCAAAATTGTTGATGCGATCGCTGAAAGAATGGGTTGGGCTGAGTTCACCAAAATTCTTGATAAATATCAACCCCGCTTTTACCTGACCCAAGTTACGGCTCCGACCTTAGAGAATGATATGTACGGAGCATTTCTCGCTAAGGCTCGGGGTGCTTATACAATTGCCTTTGGTACCCACGTTACCCCCATCCCCAAGGAAACCCTCAACAGTTTTCCCTCCCTTGATTTCGTCCTCGTCGGGGAACCAGACCTGACCATCCGGGATTTGATGGATTACGTAGACCAAAAATACGATCAGCGCCCTGAAAATATCAAAAAACTCTTTGCAGAGCATGATCCCAGCTACAAGCCTACTCTCCGGGAAGCCGATGTTCCCCCAGATTTTTCGGAAATTAAAGGTATGGCTTGGCGCAAAAATGGAGAAGCGGTGATTAACCTCAGTCGCCCCTTTATTCATAATCTCAGTGATCTGCCCTTACCTCTCCACGAGCTACTGCCCCTCCAAAAGTATCGGATGCCCCTAATCAAAGGAGCCTTTACCTTCATCGTCACTTCCCGTGGCTGCCCCGCCGCCTGCACCTACTGTATCAAGCACGTAAGTTACCAGTTCAGTGCCCGGATTCGGACTCCTGAAAATATCATGCAGGAATTGTGGCTTCTGAAGAAACTAGGCATCAACAACATCCACATGTATGCTGACTTGTTTACTGTCAATCGGGAGCAGGTGATTGGGTTGTGCAAGCTGATGATCGAGCAGAAGATTAACCTCCGTTGGACTTGCAATAGTCGGGTTGATTACGTCGATGAAGAAATGCTCACCCTTATGGCGCAAGCAGGTTGCTGGTTAATTTCGTGGGGCTTGGAAAGTGGCAATGAGCAAATTCTCAAACATGCTCGCAAGGGGGCTTATCCAGAGAAGGCTGCCAACTCCCTAAGTATTGCCCGGAAGGTAGGGATCAAGAACTGGGGTTATTTCATCATTGGTTTACCCGGTGAAACGGAGACGACTATTAAAGAGACGATCGCCTTCTCGAAAAAATTACCCGTAGATATTGCCCTCTTCCACGTAGCCGCTCCCTATCCCGGTACACCTTTCTTCTTTGAAGTGGTGAAAAATGGCTGGTTCCGTCCGGGGACTCGCTGGGAACAGGTCGATATGGATAAAGGCACGGTGCTAGATTACCCCGATCTGCCTGCCGAGCGCCTCCTCTACTGGCAAAAAGAAGCCTTCCGCCAGTGGGCTTTCCGTCCAGAGCCGATCATGACTTACCTGAAAATGGTGGTCTCTGATGTCTCTACCATCAAATCTGCGGTCAACGTAGGGATCCAACATCTAACTTGGTCTTTAGGCAATGCTGAAGACTAGTTACCTTATTTTCTAGGGTTAGTTTAGCAGTAGGGTGGGCTTTGCCCACCTTGATAACCTTAATACTTGATAACCTTAATATAGGTCTATTAACTTCGGGCGTAATTTTCTAGGGTTAATTTAGTTAATCTGTTCCTTGGGGGCGGCTGATGTCCGTCCCTTTATAATTTTAGGGTTGGGAGTTATGAGTTCAACACAACTATTTTTGTTGGTGATGACGGCGGCTGTAGGGGCAGTGGGGCAGTTTTTTTTGAAGGCGGGAGCCATTAAGATCCCAGCGATCGCCGCCACTGACTTCTTTGGCAAAATTTGGGGTATCTTCACAATCCCAGAGTTATTATTTGGTTTATTGTGCTATGGTCTGGGTTCCGTAGGCTATGTGGCTTTGTTAACCAGAGTTCCCCTGAGTGTAGTCGGTCCTTCGATCGCCATGGGCTACATATTTTCGGTAATCATCGGCTACTTCTGGTTTCGAGAAGCAATTTCTCCCCTGCGCTTGTTGGGATTGGTGATGATTTTTACTGGTGTATTATTGGTAATCCTCAAGAAATAATGACTATAAATAAGATAAATCCTCGGCTAAAGATCGGCTAAAAATCTAAGTAAACAAAAATAACCAGAGGGGTAGGGCAAGAAATAACCCCAGAAAAGTCAAAGCAATGCTGCTGGCTAACAGGTCTCGATCGAGGTCATAGACTTCTGCCAAGATCAGGACAGACAAACCCGTAGGCGTACCAGACATAAGGACTAAAACTAAGCGCTCCTCCCCCGTCACTCCCCAGTAGGTTGCTCCCAATCCCACCAATAAAGGAATTATAAAAACTTTAATAACACTCACCAAAGAAGCCTTTGGTAGACTTGCTCGCCCTTTGATCATCCCTAGTCTTAATCCGACCAATAACAAAGCAAGGGCAATCACCACCAAGACAGCTTGGTCTAGCCCAGTTTCGATCGCTGCTGGTAACTGTACAAACTGCGTATTCAAGCCAAGGAAAAACGTCCATAAACTGGGGACAGTTGCCACCGCTTGCAGTTGAGTCCACCAGTGATTGGAGCTTTGCTTTTGTCCAAAATAACTGGCGATCAAAATCGCAAGCCCGTAGGTTCCCACAACATTATTAGTGACACTAAACAACACCGCCCAGTTATTATTCAGGCTATGGTCATGGCTAGTTAAAACTTGGGTCAGGGTCAAGCCCACAAACCCTGTATTTCCCAAAATAGTTGCCAAAACAAAACTGCCGAGAGTGGCTCTTTGGGCTTCTGGGGATTTTGAGTCTAGATTTGTCTCTAATTGGGATTGAAGTTGCTGGAACCACTGCCAGCTAAACCAAGTAACCAGAGCAATAGCTAAACTGAGGAGCAAGACGGCGATCGCCACCGTCACAGGAATAACTAGACCTTTGGTCGTATCAGTCTGGCGAGCAAGGACAAATAATTGAAGGGGAACCCCTACCCAATAAAGCCCCTGCCCAAGGAATTTAAGAAATTTATCTGGAGTCAACCGAGAAAATATCAACCCTAAGCCAATCCAAATGACTAGTGGGATATAGGCTTGGGTCAGTTCTTCAATCATTGGATGAGAAACGAATAAAGCAATCAATGATACTGTGAGTATGCTGCACTACCTAATCTAAAATTCTAAAGCCCTAGGAGTCTTGACTGTAGCTAATATTCTAAGCTGTGCCAGTCAATTGTAAAGGATTGTTGCCACAAATAGTTCATCAATAATTTATTACAATATCGGCTGGGGACAGCGATCGCTACTCTACGGGACTGACGGGGCTCGAACCCGCAACTTCCGCCGTGACAGGGCGGTGCTCTAACCAATTGAACTACAGTCCCAAACCTCTGTAAAATTCTCTTCTTTTGTGAAAATGACTTTTTACAGACTTTTTTTAGTATTACAGTTAAGGGGATATTTGTCAAATCTTGACAAGTAAGTTTTTGCTGAGCTTTATCCCCTATTACCCCAGTTATCTTGACAGTTAATCTTTAGCTTCTTCCGCCGGCTTAGTTACGCCCATGCGAATTTCTGAACAAAAAGAAGTCATACTAAATCCCCCAAAGCGCTTGAGAATGCTATGACGGAGGCGGAGGTTGGGACTGGCAAACCAGAGACGCTCTTCGGAATACATGGTGTCGTACTCAGTAATTAGGGTGAGAGAGTCATCGCTGCTCATGACGTACTTTCCCGCCACGGGAGCTTTTTCAGCATAGCCCATCTCTCTGAGCAGTTGCCCTTCATTGGCTTTTTCCGGGTCAGGAATCGGCACTAATACCGTAGAGCCGGAATGTTTTTCTTTATCTTCATCCCATTCCATCAAGCCATCCCAAACTACCCTAGCGCCGCCCGTCGCTAAACTGGGGTCTACATTGTGTTGTTCACAGAGTTTAATGACTTCTGGGTGATCCTTGGGCAGGGTTTCGATCACAATGTCAGATTTGCCGCTTTCTGCTTGCTTAAAGGCGAGATGATGGCTAGTACGCTGGCTAAACCACTTGCCGGCACTGAGGTCAAAAAAAGCCTGAATATCCATAAATTCCCTTACTCCACGGGTTATCAAAAAATAAATATAATTCTTTAACTTATGATAACAGGCGGTTTTGAAGTTTGCGTAGGAGGAAATTTGGTTTTTGATACTGGTTTTTAATCATGGTTTCTAGCGCTGTTGAGTGATGGAGAGGGTGTAGGGATGTTGCTCTCCGGTACGATCGCCCACGTAGAGTTGATAGCTGCCCTGTTCCCAATAGCCGGGGGCGTTGATGATGCCAGTGGCTCGATCGGCGGAAACGCAGGAAGTGCTGCCGTTGGGAAGACGAATCATTAGAGTAGGTTGACCCTGACCTTGGAGACTGAATCTCAGGTAAGGAAAGTCACTATTGAGTTGGACAACATGGCTGGGGGTGGTGGGCAGTTGACCACAGTTGGGGCTGGCTTGGCTGCCGCCAGAGGTTCCCCGTAAGACCACGGGGTCTGGCTGAAAGCGGGGAGCGATCGCAATCCCTTGGCTAAGGACAGGTTGACTAGCCAAGAGAACTAGGGAGAAAGTGGCTAAAGTAGCCGTGGCTAAGTATTTCATGGTTTCGTCTTAATTTCCTGAAGTGTAATATCTAAAGCTATTATTTGGAGTTGTTTATTTTAGAATCACAGACTTTATATCATAGTGATCCTAAATCATTTTCTAAATTAGATTGCTTCTAGTAGGCTGTGCCACCCGCCTGCGGCGGGTGAAATCATTTAGGACTTCTATATATTTAAAGAAACTAACAAAAAAGACTGGTGTCATTTTGGAAAAGTTCCCTAAAAAAATACCTAGGGTTGTATTATCGTTACTATTCAGAATTAGCAAAATTTATGATTTTGAGTGATTAAGCCTGAACTACTTCTAGATTTGGACTGAATTTCATAAAAGTTTGCATCTAGATTGCGGCAATCCCCATGGCAATCCTAAATCATTTGTTAGATGAGATTGTTTCTGGTAAATGATTTCACCCGCCGCAGGCGGGTGAAATCATTTAGGACTGCTATATGATGATTTTCTGTGGAGACGATCGAGAAAATTTCCAAAATCAATTAGAATCGCTATAGGGTTATATCTAACTAATTTGCGAGGATTAATCGTCAATATTAATCATCTTAAGTTACTAACAATTCTCGTTAACAATTCTTAGTAGTAAACTGCTATTCATAAAACTGTCATGAAATCTTCTAATAATTCCAACTGGCAACAGCGCCTCCAAGAACTCGAAGCTGAAGTTAATCAAAGTAGTGGGCAAACTTCCACACCAAATAATGGGCAAAATAATAATGCAGAATCAACACCGGGAAATTATACTAGTTACACGATTCCAGAGGAGCTAAAGGCGATGACCAATCCGACTCGCTATCAGCCCTTTCTCGATCGTACCTTGGTGTGGTTTAAGGCTCTACCGCAGGTGGGGAAGATCGCCGTGGTGGTGGTCGGGGCTTTTGTCACCTTTTCAGTTTTGCGGAGTGTGTTGCAGCTTGTGGCGGCGATCGCTAGTCTGGCGATTCTGGGAATTTTGCTCTACTTGGGCTACAAATTTCTAGTGGCAACTCAGGTCACTGATGAATAATCTCCTGACCAATAACAGCGAGGCTAAAAATTAAAAAATGAAATTCACAGGACTTACGCACAGACTCTAGATGTAGAGCGGGCAATGCCCACCTTACCCCTACTAAGCAGTGGATAAAACCTTATTTTGCGTAAGTCCTAATTCAAAAATTAGCCCCCCCATTTAGATCAAAAATTAGATTATTTACTGAGCTGAAAATCAGGATAATTAATGGCTCCCAACAGTATTAACACCAATCAACATAGCAACTCCCAGACTAATCAAGATCAATTTTCTAGACCAGAGTCTAAACCCAAATTTCACTTGGTTATTCCCTTGGAGATTCGGCGGGGTGCGGCAGCCTTGGTCGAGGTTTCTTTGGTAGCGGCGGCGGCGTTAGTCCCCTTGGGTTTGGGGCAGGGAGCTAATGAGAGACTTAGAGAAAAAGTGCCTCTCAATCCGGTGTTGGTGGAAGTTCAGGAGTCGATCGCCCAAGCCCTTGCCCTGCCTCGGAATCTTCAACCCCTCCAAGTTGCCCCCTTAACTAATCTGCTGTGGTCTGGAGCTTTGCTGTTACCGATTTTGTGGGGAGGGACACAGTTAATATTTTTGGTGACTACAGGGCAAACTAGTCCTAAACGGTGGTTTGCAGTGACAGTGGTAAGGGCTGATGGTTCGCCGCCGGGGTTGCTGCGGGTGATAATCCGGGAAGGATTGGGACGCTGGGGCTTGCCCATTGCTACTGCCTACGGACTCTGGCGCTACACAGGGGCTTTTCCTGATCTAAGCATTTTACTAATTTTGGTAGGGGGATTAATCGTCGTTGAAGGTGCTACGGTTTTGTTCGATCGTCGCCGCTCTTTCCATGACCGCTTGGCAGGAACCTACGTAGTTGATGTGGAGTGGTTGGAAGAAGACCCAGAAAGTACAGAAATTGGGGAGATGGAGCTAGATAGCCCAGAACAGAAGGTTAGGCAGAAAGGAACTAGGCGATCGATCGAGGTCAATCAACAAATCAATCCAGAAGTCAATCAACAAGTCAATCAACAAGTCAATCAACAAGTTACCTATATTGACGGTCATCTGGTCGTGGAGCAGATCCCCCTATCTTCAGCACCAGTTGCAGAGTTTTCTGAGGATTTTGCTGGGGTTAATTTTGCTGAGGCAGATTTTTCGGTAGACCCTAGAAATAATTCTGCCCATTTCTATCCCAGCGATCGCTCCCCGGCAAATCCCCCAGTTACTACCATCACTCTCCCCCAGCCCGTCCTTTCATCTCTGGGTCTC
>JAAUUE010000123.1 GCA_012031635.1 Coleofasciculaceae cyanobacterium SM2_1_6
GGGCTGTTTAACCCAACTATCCGGAGTTTAAGTATTTTATAAATTATTGTTAGGAGAAAAGAAAATGTCGAATCGTATTTCAAATTGCCCTGTACTCCCTCGTTGCCCTATCTTTTATTCTGGTAGTCGGTGTGCCAGTTGCCTATGCTTCTCCCCAAAACTGGGATCAATCCAAAAAGCTCCTATTTTTGGGGGCTGGAGTTTGGTCGCTCTTGGTAATTGCTGTGGGAACTTTGAATTTCTTTGTGGTTTAGCTCCGTAGTTGAAGTTAGTGGTTGACTTCAGGAGTTGACCAACTCATGCAGCACCATTACTTTAAATACAATTCCTGACTAGCTTGAGTAAGTTATAATTTTAGCAAGTTGTGATTTTTAATCAAAGACACCATTAATATCTTGGGCTTTGGTTGTGGGAGCATCGATATTAACCTCTTCAGGAACCTTCCTGAAACTAATTCCTCCTACCTAAAATATCTGCCTCATGCGACAACGTATTTTTCTGCTATTTACTTTATTTTTCCTGACTTTTGGGATCACAACTTCCTGTAGTCTGGGGACACAGACAAGCAATGTCCAAGTTAGTCCCCTAGTAAGTTCTCCACTTACAACCCAGCCTCGTGATGATGACGACAAGGCTTCTACCCTCCGCATCTGGTGGGCTCAAGGTCTGATCCCCGAAGAAAATGCGGTAATTACTAAATTAGTTAGTGATTGGGAAAAGACGAGTGGCATTGATGCAGATATTTCTCTGATGCAGGATATTAATATCAAGGGTGAGGTGGAAAAGGCTCTGACTCAGGGCAACCCACCAGATATTCTCTTGACCTTTACGGGGGATTATAATCTTTATCCCCGGTTGGCGTGGGATGGACAGTTGGCAGATGTGAGTGCTGTCTTAGAGCCAATTAAAAATGCTTACGTGCCAGCCGCTCTAGAATCGGTGCGCTATCGTAACAATGTGGCAAAAAATCGGAGTTACTACGGGGTTCCCATTGGTCAGCAGGAATTACACGTGATATTCTGGCGAGATTTAATTGAAGAAGCGAATCTGACCGTTGAGGATATTCCCAAGGAGTGGGAAGGCTTTTGGGCGGTGTGGAAGCAGGCTCAAGACAATCTCCGGGCAAAGGGGAAGAAGGATATCTATGGTCTGGGGATGACGGTTTCAGATATTGGGACGGATAATTTTTGGCAGTTTGAACATATTCTAGAAGCCTTTAATGTCAAGATTGTCAATGAGCAGGGTGACTTAATCATAGACAGTCCCCAAGCAAAGCAGGGAATTGTGAATACTTTGAGGTTGCTCTCAGATATTCAAAAAAAAGGTTACAATCCTCCAGAAGCGATCAGGTGGGGCGATCCGACCAATAATTTTGGATTTCTCAGTCGGCAGGTAATTATGACCCAAAACCCTACGGTGTCTATTCCCCTCAGCCAAAAACTGCCAAATAATATCTACAACAAGAATTCCCGCGATCGCTACTTTAATAAAATTGTCACTACCCAGTTTCCCAATAAACCCGATGGGACACCGATGGTATACCTAGCTAGTATCCGGCAGGTCGTGATGTTTGCTGCTTCTAAAAACCAAGAGGCAGGGCAAAAGTTCCTGAATTATTTGGTGAAGCCAGAGAATCTAGATATATTCTTGAAAGAAGCCAACAAGGGGAGAATTTTTCCAGTCCTCAAAGATCAATTAAATGAACCTTTCTGGAACGATCCAGAGGATCCCCATCTCTCAGCAGCAGCGGTGCAGTACCGTCAACCTTCCCGCCTCCTGCCCTTGGTCAATAATCCTGCCTACAGTCAAGTGCCAGCTCAACAGGTATGGGGCAAGGCTTTGTTGCGGATAATTAGAGATAATATCTCTCCAGAACTGGCGGCGGCGGAGGCGATCGCTGAAATCAAGGCGATTTTTACGGCATGGAAATAACTTGTAAATAAATCATCAATAACTTGACTAGATAACTCAACTAGTTAAATAACTTAACTGACTTGGCATTGAATCCGCTAAACTCAATAAATTAGTAATCTTAGTCAGCCTTGATTGATTCCCCCAGTCCCCCTAGTGCCATGAAATCCTGGAAAACAAGTCTATTGACACAATTGGTCGGTTATTTCTCTATTCTCTCGGTGGTAACGGTAAGTATTGTTTCTACCGCAGCCTATACAAGAGCCAGAAGTGCCTTAGAAAGATCAGTCAGCGATCGCCTCACCGTTGCCACCGCCTTGAAGGATTATCAGTTGGGAATTTGGGTCACCAACCAGCGCCAAGATGTCATATTCATTAGCCAGCAGCCGGATATCCAGAAGGAAATTGAAATTCTATTGACTAGAGAAAGTGATTCTGCTGAATACACTCAATCCTATAGAAGACTAGAAACGTATTTTGGGGAACTAATTAAGACTAAGCCCAATCTCAAGAGTTTTTTAATTACTGATAACGGCGGATTTGTGGTGTTTGCGACCGATCGCACCCGTCTCGGCAAGTACCAACCCCTCGGTGCGCCGACTACCTATTTTACGAGGGAAGGTGCTGGGGCGATCGTCCCCAATTTCTACACCGCCCCCAACACTGGCAAGTCTGCCATTACCTTTGCCACTGCCATTGTTGACCAGCAAAACATTACCATGGGAGCAATTACCATTGATTTAGACCTAATTGAGGTTGATGAGTTGATCCGGGAGCGGACTGGTTTAGGGGAGAGTGGCGAAACCTACTTAGTTACCCAAGCCCAGGGAAAAAATATTTTTATCTCGGGAGCGAAATCTAGTCAAGAATTTCCCAATGGAGTGAAGAGCGTAGGGATTGATGCAGCGATCGCTAAACAAGACGGGATTGGCTTGTACACCAACTATGCTGGAGTGCCTGTAATTGGGGTGTATCGGTGGTTGACAGACCAAAACCTAGCACTGTTGGCAGAAATGAGCCAAGCGGAAGCCTTTGCCCCAGCGAACCGTCTTGCCCGGGATATTTTGCTAATTGGGTTAAGCTCTGCGGGAATTTTGCTCGTGGCGGTGTATTTGATGTCTCGCCGGATTACCCAGCCCTTGATGGCGATCGCTGACACAGCAATCCAAGTTGCGGGGGGCAACCTCAAATCACAAGCTCCTGTCCTCACAGAGGATGAAATTGGGCTACTAGCAAGGGCTTTTAACCAGATGATTGGGCAACTTAGTCAATCAACAGATCAACTAGAAGTCCGTATTAGTGCGGCTACGGCGGAACTCCAAGACACCTTGGCAAATCTTGGTTCCATTATTGACAATATTGCTGATGGTTTACTCGTGGCGGATCCTGACGGCACCATCACCCGTTTTAACCCAGCTTTGTCTAGGCTTTTTGATCTGGGAGATGTGGACTTGACTGGCGAACTCTGCCAAGACCTATTTAGTCAAGAAGTTAATCAACTCATCGCCCAAGCCAAGGTCGACCCCAGCAATATCTTTACCACGGAATTGGCTCTAGCTGGCAACCGCATCGGCAAGGCGGTAGCCACGGCAGTGATCAAAGAAAAAGAAGATGCAGTCTATCCAGAAATTCATCCCACCAATCATTCAGAGCAAGACCAGCCGAAGGAAAAAGTCCTTGTGGGGGCAGTGATCCTGTTTCGAGATATCACCACCGAAAAAGAAGTAGACCGGATGAAGACGGATTTTATTTCTACAGTTTCCCACGAACTCCGCACGCCGCTAACTTCGGTGCTGGGTTTTGCCAAGATTATCAAAAAGAAACTAGAAGAAAATATCCTGCCCGCCGTTCATACAGAAGAGAAAAAAGTTACTAGGGCTGTGAAGCAGGTGAGTGAAAATATTGACATTATTATTTCGGAGGGAGTCCGCCTGACTTCTTTGATTAATGATGTGTTGGATATTGCCAAGATGGAGGCGGGGAAAACTGATTGGCGACAGGAGCCATTACTGATAACAAATGTAATTGAGCGGGCGATCGCTGCCACTTCAGCGCTATTTGCCCAAAAAAATCTCGAGCTAATCCGAGACTTTGCTGAGGAAGTCCCCATCACCATAGGAGACCAAGACCGCTTGATCCAAGTTGTGATCAACCTCCTATCCAATGCGGTGAAGTTTACTGACCAAGGGAGTATTACTTGTAGAGTTGCCTATACGCAACCAGAAATTATTGTCAGTGTGATTGATACTGGTTTGGGGATCAGTGTTGCTGACCAACCCAAGGTCTTTGAGAAATTTAAGCAGGTGGGAGATACCCTGACAGATAAACCCCAAGGTACGGGGCTGGGACTGCCTATTTGCAAGGAAATTATTGAACATCACGGCGGTAGGGTTTGGCTAGAAAGTACCGTCGGGGTGGGGAGTATTTTTTCCTTTAGTTTGCCAGTTTCCGAGCAGATAAAGGCGGAAGTGAAGACCATTGATCGCCAACAATTTCTGGATCAACTCAAACAACAAATTGCACAACAAAACCAAATTCCCGAAGGCCATCCCAAAGTGATCCTGATTACCGATGATGACCCTAGTATTAGGGAACTATTGCGGCAGGAATTGAGCGGGGAGGGCTACCTTGTGCGGCAGGCTGTGGATGGACGGGATGCGATCGCCCAAGTGAAGGCAAGTAAGCCAGACCTGCTGATCTTGGATGTGAAAATGCCGGAAATTAGTGGCTTTGATGTATCGGCGATCCTCAAAAATGATCCAGAATACATGGATATGCCCATAATTATTCTGTCGGTGGATGACAACAAAGCCCGTGGGTACAACCTAGGTGTGGATAGATATCTGACCAAGCCCATCGACAGCAAATTGCTCCTAGATGAAGTCAAGGCTCTCTTAAGTCAAGGCGTATCGAAAAAGCGGATTCTCGTGGTCGATGATGATACCTCTACTGTCCAGACCCTTTCTCAGGTCTTGCAGCAAAAGGGCTATATTGTGACAGAAGCCCACGATCGCCAAGGATTCTTAGAAAAAGTCCGGACTGAAAAACCTGATGTGATTATCGTCAGCGATCTCCTCTCTGCTCAACAGGATTTGGTCAAAACTCTACACCTAGAAACTGGCTTAACCAACGTTGTGTTATTTTTACTCTCAGATAGGAATCCAGACCATGGCGATCATTCTTAAGCGGCTTGTATCGAAACCAGAACATCACTCTCTGTTGGCAGAGATGTTGCAGTTAATACCCCAAGCCGTGACGATTATTGACCAAGATGGAAAAGTTATCCTAGGGAAAGAGTTAGCCCCAGACCTAAATTCCCCAACCCAAGGTTCTCCTGAATTACCACCTAAATTTCCCATTCAAGTAGAGTCGGAGGTTTTGGGCTGGGTCGTCGGCGAACTAGGGGGATCGATCGCCACCCTCCTCAACTATCTTGTGATCCGGGAAATGGAAAAAAATCCCTGATCATCGATACCCTAGAGAAATATAAAGAGATTAATCTCCTCTACCGGGTGTCTAGTGAACTCGGTTCTTACTTAAATATTGAAGCGATCGCTGGCTTTGTCCTCTCTGAAGCCAAACGATTAATTAAATCTACCTCTGGATGTTTATTACTAATTACGCCCAACGGTGCGGTCACGGAGCCAAGCCAAAGTGCGGATCCTGCGAGGAAACTCCAAACAATTGCGGCTTTTGGACAGGAGTTAATCTTTAACGACTCTTGGGACATCAATCAAGGGATCATTGGCGATATTATTGCCCACAGCAGCTCAGAAATTATTGAGAATGTCATGGAGGATCCCCGCTTTATCCCTAGATCCTATCCCATCAGTTCTCTGGTCTGTACTGCCTTAAATGTGAAAGGTAAGGTCATTGGTCTAATCTTACTGAGCCATGAGTCCCCCATCTCTTACACTGCCGCCGACCTCAAGCTCCTGACAGCGATCTCTTCCCAAGCTGCCACCGCCATTGATAATACCCTACTCCACGAACACAAACTCCAAGAAGAACGCATCAAAACCAACCTCGGACGCTACGTGGCTTCCCAAGTTGTGGATGCTATTTTTGCCTCTGAGGGAGATATTTCCCTTGCTCCCGTGAAAAAAAATGTCACTATTCTATTTTCTGATATTCGCAACTTTACAACTCAGTGTGAACTCCTTGCCCCAGAGCAGATTGTAGAGTACTTGAACGGATATTTCACCGCCATGGTCGAGGAGATCTTTAGCTACGGTGGCACGGTAAATAAATTTGTGGGGGATATGATCGTGGCAATTTTTGGGGCGCCCTCTCATCTAGAAAATCATGAGCAGAAAGCCATTGAGACAGCGATCGCCATGCAGAGGCGTCTGCAACAGATACCCATAGATTGGATTCGCGAAAATTTCCATACAGGCATCGGCATTAGCTCCGGAGAAGTGGTGGTGGGAAATGTTGGATCTCCGCAACATATGGACTATACTGCTATAGGAGACGAGGTAAATATTGCCTCTAGATTGCAATCTTTAGCAAAGGGCGGTCAAATCCTTGTAAGTCGGAGAATCTATGAGCTAAATCAAGATAAGTTTGATTTTAAGTCAGTGGGCAGTCTCAATGTCAAGGGCAAGCACAATACCGTGGAAGTCTTTGAAGTGATCTACTAGCTAGCGGGTAAAGATGAGTAAAAAAATATTAATTGTTGATGATGAACCCCATATTAGACTTCTGCTAACCCAGACCTTAGAAGAGTTAGAGGATGAAGGAGTGGAAATTTTGACTGCGACTAATGGTGCTGAAGGCTTAGAACTGATTCAAACTGAAAAACCAGATTTAGTATTTCTGGATGTGATGATGCCTCAGATGAACGGATTTGATGTCTGTAAGGCGGTGAAGGCAAATTTGGAAATTACTCACATATTTATTATTATGTTGACAGCGAAGGGGCAAGAGTTCGATCGCAACAAAGGTCTAGAAGTCGGCGCAGATTTATACATGACCAAACCTTTTGACCCCGACGAAGTCCTCGAGAAAGCCCAAGATGTTCTAGGGCTTGCCCTCTAGCTCTCTAGACTTGCTTGATAATATGCCTAATCCCCACGACTTTCTGGAGTCTCATCCAGATCCCAATCCAGACCCCACTAATTTTTCTACCCCCCCAGACCAGTCACCAGACCAGTCACCAGAAATGTCTAACTGGGTAGATGAGGCTCTGGCAAATCCAACTCCTCCCACAGCCAATCAAGCTACTAATAGAGTTACCTTTGGGGGACGCATCTCTAGGCTTTCCCCAGAACAGCTAACTACTCTGGCGACGGTAGAAACTGCTTTCCTTGCCAGCACCGCCAGCTTGTTGTGGCTCATTGATTATTATTTCCCCACTGGACCTGTGTTGCGGGTATTTTTTCCGTTGCCGATCGCCCTAGTTTATCTGCGTTGGGGAGCGCGGTCAGCGTGGATGGCAGCATTGGTTTCGGCCCTGTTACTATCTGTTCTTATGGGGCCGACGCGGGGAGTTTTTTATACTATGCCCTTTGGGGTAATGGGGGTCCAGCTAGGGGCCCTCTGGCGGCGGGGGGGCAAGTTGGGGATGGTCAATTTTATTTGGAGCCATGATTTCGGCTTTTGGATTTTTCTTCCGGTTTTGGTTATTATCCCTGATGATGGGGGAAAACCTGTGGTCTTTGGTGATTGCCCAAATTACGGAGTTTCTCCAGTGGTTATTTCTGCGGTTTGGTTGGTGGCAAGTACCAGAGGTGTGGTTGGTGCAGGTTTTTGCCTTGGTGAGTATTGTGTTTAACAGCTTTGTCTATGTCTTTGTAGTACATATAGTATCAATGGTGACTCTCGATCGACTAAAAATTGCCATTCCCCGTCCCCCCAAATGGGTAAGAATTTTATTGGACTATGACTGAGTTCCAGTATAGCGATGGTAGGTTACAGGAATAATTGCCCTAACTAAGCCTTTTCATTATCCCCAAAATTTTAAGCCATGAATTGGAAACGCATCTTACTAGGAGATTTTTCCCTCCAACGAGTTATTTTCTCTCTACTTTTTATCTACGTTTGCATCGCTGCCTATGCCTATTTTCTCACCGACAATATTATTTTTCTGCCCCGCCCCAGTAGTTATGGGAATGTGCAGGAGTTAGTTGGTTCGAGGGAACAGAGCTTTATGCTTCAGAGTAGCAATGGTAATAGAATTGCCGCAGTTTATCTCCCCAAGGCGGGGGCAAATTATACAATTCTCCACAGTCACGGCAATGCTGAGGACTTGGGAGATGTGATGTTTATTTTGCGGAAGATTCAGGGCTTGGATTTTAATATTTTTGCCTACGATTACCAAGGCTACGGCAGGAGTGAAGGGACACCGACAGAAGCCAATACTTACGCCGACATTGATGCAGCCTTTAACTATCTGACTGGGGAACTGAAGATTCCAGCCAGTCAAATTTTGGTCTATGGTCGATCGATTGGCAGTGGGCCTAGTGTCGATTTAGCCAGCCGTCAGCCCGTGGGGGGATTAATCCTCGAGAGTCCATTTCTAAGTATTTCTAGGTTCTTGGCGGTGGTAAATATCTTTCCCTTTGATAAATTTGCCAATGTCACGAAGATTCCCTTGGTGCGATCGCCAGTCTTGATCATGCACGGCAGAAAAGATGAGGTGATTCCCTTTGCTCAGGGAGAAGAGCTATACAATACAGCCAATCCACCGAAACAAAATCTCTGGGTAGAGGAAGCGGGGCATAATGATTTGATCGACGTGGCGGGCAATGATTACGATCGAGCCATGGGGGAGTTCCAAGCCTTAGTTAGAAATAATCCCCAGCCTCAATAATAAATTTGGGAGTGGACTTGGAGCCTAGACTTAGCAATCATCTCCCGCCAACACGATAGATTATAACCAAAAATTACGGTTAAATTATAATCAACTCTAGCAAGTTTACAGAGTTTCTCTAGGCTTCTACTGCCACTGCTTCAGGAGCCACGTAGGGTTCCTTTACAGGTTTTGGGGGTTCTACCTTCAGGGTCAAGTAACGAATTACCTCTTCACTGAGGCGCATGGTGCGTTGCATCGGTGCTACATGGTTGCCTAGGGCAGCATAGTTCATCAGCACGTAGATACCATCCCGGAATCGATCGATCTCGTAGGCAAGACGGCGGCGACCCATGAGTTTAATTTCTACTTCTTCGACTCCAGATTCTACTAAGAAATTACGGTATTTGTCGATCGTGGCATTCACCTGCTCCTCATTGAGGTCTGGACGCAGGATATACATAGTTTCATAAAGTTGTTGAGCCATTTTTTCTCCTTATGGACTTGAGGCTTCCTAGAATAACTTGAGTAATAAAATACTTGTCGTCATACAGAAGCAAGGATTTTTAATTATACTACCCATGGGGATGGGGCGGGAGATTTTTTTAAAGGTTAAGGAAAGGAGGTACAGGGAGGTAAGGGCTTTAATCAGTTAGCGAAATATCTAGATTTACTTATATTTAACTAAGCAAAATCTAGTATGGTCAAAGAATAGTAACGGTTCAATCCGTGCCGTCAGAGGATTCGCTCCCCAGTTTAACTGGCGTTTGATAAACGTGACCAGAGGTCGGCGGAATAAGTTCCATAGACAGTAGGAAGTTAGTAGCTCCACAAATACCCTAAATAGTCAAGTGATGGTTTGAAGGAATCTTATTCCGATTCGTTTGGATCAAATGGCAAGCTCTGCCAAGATTGCCTGTGGAGTGGACAAACCTTCTGTTAGTCATAGCAGAACCACAATGTACGGTGAGCGAAGTCGAACCGTGAAGCAGGAAGTAAACAGTGAATTTAAGCAATTATCTATTTTTGAGGCTACTGAGCCTTGCCGAAGTGATGTTGCCTAGGTTTGCACAGGTTTTACAGAGCGGTATATAATTGCTTTGAAACTTGCTTTTCAACAAGTCCTTTTTGGGGATGCCGAGTATTTAAATCGATTATTTGACTTCTGCGTGGGGATTTGCTGGGTACTTTTTTTTAATAAACACCATCAACTCTATAAATTTCTATGGCATTGCGCTACGTCCGTGTGAGAACTACGCCGGGGCAAATCTATTATGGATTATTGACCCTCGATCGAACAGTTCATGTCCTTGATGCCCCGCCTTGGTTAGAAGGAGAACCCAATGGCTTAGAGCTATCTCCTGAAGACTACCAACTCCTTGCCCCCTGCGCCCCCTCAAAAATTGTGGCCGTCGGTAAAAATTATCGTGCCCATGCCGCCGAGATGGGAACCCCTGTCCCCAAGGAACCGCTTTTGTTTCTCAAGCCACCCACAACGATTACGGCAGCAGACAAAGAAATTTATTATCCACCCCAGTCCCAACGGGTAGACTACGAGGGAGAACTGGCACTGGTGATTAGCGATCGAGCTTGTAACTGTACCCCCGCCCAAGCCCGCAGTAAAATCTGGGGTTACACGATCGCCAATGATGTCACAGCGAGAGACCTACAAAAAAGTGATGGACAGTGGACAAGGGCGAAGGGATTTGATAGTTTTTGTCCCTTAGGTCCTTGGGTAGTGAGGGAGATTAGTCCGGCGGCTAGGGTACAGACTTTTCTCAATGACGACCCAGGACCAGTACAGTCAGCCCCCATCAGTGATATGGTCTTTTCTCCCGATTTTCTTGTATCTTACATTTCTCAAGTTATGACCCTCCTACCGGGGGATGTTGTCCTCACAGGAACCCCCGAAGGCGTAGGCGAAATCAAGCCCGGCGATCATGTGCGGGTAGAAATCGAAGGAATTGGGCATTTGCAAAATAGCGTAGCGATCCGGCAGGTGGCAACTAGTTGCTAAGGAGTGAGTAGAAATTTTTTGCTAGTTTCTAGGAGTTATCTTAGAGTTATTCTAAGACTTATCGAACGTGGGTATAAACTGCTTCAGAAATGCTTGGCAGTTCGGCATAGCGTCCGAGGATAGATTGGACGATCGAGTAAAAACAAGCAACCACGGTACTCAAAAAGATAATATTGGACAAAGTTTCCGTCACTAGGTTTTGTCCCAAAGCAGGCATCAGGATTTGCAGTAAGATATCACATAAAAATATGGCGAGTTGCAATAGAAGCGCCTGCATAGTATTAAAACGAATAAAATGGGGAACTCTCGCATTGCGGACAACAAAGAGAAACAGTAGCAAGAACACCACAGATTCCCCAAGACCAAAGGGTACTTGGCTGTAGATAAAAAGGATAGGGAACAACGGTTGAAATAGAAACCTTAATGGGGGGAACTGCTGCATGAGGGAGACCCCATAGGAAAGAACGGAAGCTAAGGGAAGGGAATAGGGGACGCAGGCAAACATCCGATCCTGAATTGTTTTTTCTCCACGCCAAGTCATGATTGCTTATCCTTGTTGCATATATTGTATAGTACCTTTATTTAGAATAACTTAGTTTTCTCTTTTCCGATGGTTTTAGGGCTGGATGGTTAGCTGTCCTTGACAAACTAGCTGCCCAGTTGTCACTGATAACTCCTCGATCGCCACATCACTCCCCAAGTCCAAAAGGAAATCCTGAAGGTCGATCGCCCCTTGGGTGGGAAGTTGCAACTGCGGCGAAGTCAAGGCAAAGTGGCGGGGCGGAGTCAGAGTCAAGCCAGTTTCTAGGGTAATTAATTCTGGGGAAGATGGGGCACAATAACCTCCAAGGATTAGAGCTTTCGGAGCTATAGTTGCCTGTTGCCAGTAGATTTTTGTGGGGATTTGGGGAAGGATGGAAGAAGTTGGGGGCG
>JAAUUE010000124.1 GCA_012031635.1 Coleofasciculaceae cyanobacterium SM2_1_6
CGATGAACAGTTAAAGCAATTTGCCCAGCAGGAACTAGCAAAATTAAGCAAATAAAACCATGAGTACCAATATTACCCTCGAACAGAGATTACTAGAAAAAATTCGCCAACTTCCATCAGAGAAGATTACAGAAGTAGAGCAATTACTTGATTTTTGCTACTCACTCAATCTCACCGAGATCAAAACCCAGAAAATCTCAGACCCTTTGCCCTTTGTAGAGGTGAATTTGTAATTCCCAAAGAATTTAATGATCCCCTACCAGAAAATATCCTATCCGCTCTCGAAGATGAGGGAATGTATCGAGCAATTTTAGAAGTTAAGGATGAAATACCCCTTTCCCTAAGCGAGGCTCTTCAGGAGATCGTTAGACCTACCCGATCCTAACAGGCATTATAAAGACTATAGAGTTAAACTACTATTATCAATAGTCCCCAAAACCTACTAGATACTATGATAAATACCATGCAATATATCTGTGATGAAGCAGGACAAAAAATTGCAGTTGTTGTCCCGATCGATCTCTGGCAAGAAATCATGTCAGAAAAAGAAACTGCTTATCTTCTCAGCAACCCAACCATGAGAGAAAGGCTCCTCACCGCTAAAAACCGCCAGAACGGAATTTCTTTGGAAGAAGCCTGTGAAAAACTTGGAATTTGATACAAATGCCTTTGAAGATTTGGCTTGGTGGGTTGAGAACGATCGCAAAAAAGCATTAAAAAATCATTAAACTGATCCGTGAAGTACAACGTCATCCCTTTGAAGGAACAGGACAGCCTGAACCTCTAAAACATGAGCTTTCTGGCTGCTGGTCAAGACGGATAGATCAGGAGCATCGTCTAGTTTACGAAGTTTTGGACAATAAAATTAGAATTATATCTTGTCGATTTCATTATTAAAGATTTAATCTTAGACTACTTTAGAGAGATAAAAAATAAGCAATAAATCTGAAAGCATAGATTATGAGCCAAGCATTAAACTCTGTTATTGAATCCCTCAATACCCTCAGCCTCGAAGAAAAACACCAACTCTGGCAAATTCTAGAGAGTACTATTTTGCAAGCAGAAGCAGAGAAGATCAATAATCCTCAACCGGTTAAATCGGCACTATCTTTAGAACAATCAGCACCTGTAATTCAAGAGTTTATGCAGTTATCTCAATCTGGGCGATCGCTAGATTTTCTATATAATGAACCAGATTTATATACCCTTGCTGATGGTGAACTAAAATAATCTAAATAGTAATTAATACAATGGAGAAAATATATGGTGACTCTATCCTTAAGTGATGATCAAGTAGTTGAGCTAGTCAAACAAATTCCTTACGAAAAACAGAAAATTTTATTTCAATTTCTTTTAGAACAACAACAGCAACGCTGGCAAGAACTTTCCCTTGAAGGACAAGCAGGAGTAAGAACAGCCGCGGCTGAACGTGGTAAAGATTGGGATAAAATGTCAGAAGAAGAAAAGGAAGACTTTATTAATGATCTAGTACATGAGGATCGTTAATGCCAGTAGTAGTTCTAGATACAAATATTTTAATTTCTGCTTTGTTATCACCTCAAAGTAAGCCTTATCGTTGTGTTTATTTAGCACGCACAAGAAATATCAAATCTGTCACCTGTAAGGAAATATTGGATGAGCTTAAAGATAAACTTTCTAATAAATTGAAATATCTGGCTTTAAGTTGTGAGGCTGTTGCTCAAGAAATAATTAGTTTTTCAGAGGTTACAACTATTACCAATACATTGCAAAATGTTTCTCCTGATCCTAAAGACAATATGGTAATCGAATGTGCTGTAATTGGCAAAGCAACCCATATTATTACTGGGGATAAAAAACATCTCTTGCCACTAGTTAGTTATCAAGGCATTGAAATTATTAGTGCCAGTGACTTCCTAAAATTATTTGATCCAGAGTCAGGTAGTTAATCCCCTATTGTCAAAAGTTTTTCTACTCTGTGGAGGAGATAAAAGCACCCAAAACCAAGATATTATCAAAGCAAAGCATTACTGGATCGATTTTCAAAGGAGAGAAAATGCCAACCTCTAAAAGCTATCATTCCTACCTAATTGAATCCTTAAAAGACCCCCTAGAAGCAGCAGCTTATCTCAGTGTAATTCTAGAAGACGGCGATCTTGAGCATATTGCCTTAGCCCTAAAAAATGTTGCCGAAGCCCAAGAAAGTTTAACTGAATCGATCGAATTCTAATCAATTTAATTGGGAAGAATATTCTCAGCTATTTAGCAACCAAGAACCAACTGAACTACTAGCGATCGTAGCATTATTAAACCAACTAGGATTAAAACTCTCTGTCACCGTCAAAACCAAACAACCAGCCTAACAATTAAAACTAAAGGTGTAGATTATGAGCCAAGCATTAAACTCTGTGGCTTCAGCCCTGAGAGTGTCAATTCAAGAATCCTTTGTAGAACTGGGGTCGCCTTGAGGAATCGTGCATCTGTTAAAATATGGGGAAAACTATAAAAATTTTGTAAAGTATGACTACCAATCCCCCCGATCGACCCGTGATACCTGAAGCTGCTTGGAGCCGAACCATTGGGCAGGATTGGGAAAAACCCTACACTGTGCGCTATGCCAGTAACCTCGATGACGGGCCCCATCACGGAATGCCCTTGGGGGGGTTTGGGGGCGGGTGTATTGGTCGATCGCCGAACGGGGATTTTAACCTCTGGCATCTCTACGGCGCTGAACATACTTTTAAGTCCATTCCTGCCTGCCAATTTAGTGTCTTTGAGCAACCCGAAGGCGGGCAAGCCAAAGCCTACGCCATGAATACCCAGGCTCCTGAAGATGGCAGCTTATCTCGGTGGCAGTGGTATCCCCAAAATCAAGGCACTTACCACGCCCTCTATCCCCGCAGTTGGTATCGGTACGCAGGTGTATTTGAGGCGACTTTAACCTGTGAGCAGTTTTCCCCCATTTGGGCAGATTCTTACCAAGAAAGTAGCTATCCCCTAGCTGTGTTTGAGTGGACAGCCCACAATCCCACCGATCGCCCCATCACCATGAGCATTATGGTTACGTGGCAGAATATCATTGGTTGGTTCAACAACGCCGTGAATAACCCCCAGATCAGCGTCCGGGATGACGGTAGCCCCGTGTATGAATACCAGCCCCGGTGGGGAGATAGTACAGGGAATTTGAATCAGTGGATTGTGGATCATCATCGAGTGGGGTGCTTGTTCGATCGCATCCGCATGGACGATGACCAGATTCTCCCCGGTGAGGGGCAGATGTGCATGGCAAGCATAAGTAATATTGCCCTAGAATCCTTCTGCCATACCCGATGGCATCCCCAGGGTGACGGTGGGGAAGTGTGGGATAACTTTGCCTACGATGGTTCCCTTAGTGACTTTGAAGATGAAACCCCCGCCGAGCCGGGAGAGCAGATCGCTGGAGCCTTTGCCATTCGCTTTACCCTCCGTCCGGGCAAAACTAGAGTCATTCCCTTTGTCTTGGCGTGGGATTTTCCGGTGTTGGCTTTTGGGGAAGCCCAGTATTTCCGCCGCTATACCGATTTTTTTGGTCGCCGAGGTAAGGATGCTTGGACGATGGTGCGTACTGCCCTCAAGCATCACGAGATGTGGAAGGAATCGATTTTGGCGTGGCAGCAGCCGATCTTGGAGCGATCGAGCCTCCCCGACTGGTTCAAAATGGCTCTTTTTAATGAACTATATCTTCTCACTCAAGGGGGGGCGGTGTGGACTGCTGCTGATGAACGGGATCCCATAGGGCAGTTTGGGGTGTTGGAATGCCTAGATTATCGTTGGTATGAAAGCTTAGATGTGCGCCTCTACGGTGGTTTTGCCTTGTTAATGCTGTTCCCTAAGCTAGAGAAAGCGGTGCTAGAAGCCTTTACCAGAGCCATTCCCACCAGCGATCCGACCCCAAGGGTCATTGGCTACAACAATGCTCCGGCGGTACGGAAAATTGCCGGAGCCACGCCCCACGACCTCGGCGCACCCAACGAGCATCCTTGGGAGAAAAGCAATTACACCAGTTATCAAGATTGCAACCTCTGGAAGGATTTACCTGCGGATTTTGTGTTGCAAGTGCATCGCTACTTTTTGTTTACAGGCAGTCAGGATGTGGGATTTTTACGGGATTGCTGGGGAACGATCGAGGCGGCCCTAGCGTACCTGAAGACTTTTGATCTAGACGGGGACGGGATTCCCGAAAATTCTGGCGCACCGGATCAGACCTTTGATGATTGGCGATTACAGGGGATTAGTGCCTACTGTGGCGGATTGTGGCTGGCGGCTCTAGAGAGTGCGATCGCCCTTGGGGAAATTCTCCTCACTCAACCAGACCCGAACCCCGGACTAGCGGAGTCGATCGCCACCTATGAGCAATGGTTTGCCCAATCCCAACCCCTCTACCAAGACAAGCTCTGGAACGGGCAGTTTTATAATCTTGATACGGGCAGTGATTCGGAAGTCGTGATGACAGATCAACTCTGTGGGCAATTTTACGCCAGACTCCTCAACCTGCCGGATATTGTCCCAGAGGAATGCACTCTTTCGGCTCTGAAAACCATCTATGATTCCTGTTTTCTCAAGTTCTACGCTGGGAAATTTGGGGCAGCCAACGGGGTGAAACTAGACGGTACGCCCGTAGACCCAGAAGCTACCCATCCCCTCGAAGTGTGGACAGGCATCAATTTTGGTTTAGCTGCCTTCTTGATTCAAATGGGGATGAAAACAGAGGCAATGCAATTAACCGAAGCAGTAGTCCAGCAGGTTTATACCAATGGTTTACAATTTCGCACCCCCGAAGCCATCACCGCCGCCGGAACTTTCCGAGCCTGTCACTATCTCCGAGCCATGGCAATCTGGGGCATTCTCTGGCAGCTCGATCGAAACACTTAAAAATTCAAAACACCTAAAAAATATCCGAATTAGCTCTGAGACTATTATTTAAGATTGCCCACTCTTAATCCTAATAGCTATATTTATACAATAATCCACTAACAGGCTTGGGTAATTATGAAAGTTATCTCTTTTAGCGAAGCAAAAATTAACCTCAAGACAATTTTAGATCAGGTTACAGAAGATGCTGATTATACGATCATCACTAGAGGAGATGCCGATGATGCGGTGGTAATGTCCTTAGAGTTTTTAATAGTTTAATGGAGACTGTACATCTACTAAAATCTCCGAATAATGTAGCTCATTTAGAACATTCTATTACTCAGTTTAAGCAGGGAAAAGTGATAGAGCGAGATTTGTTGCATGATTAGACGACTAGCATGGACAGAGGCAGCTTGGGCTGATTATCTTTATTGGCAAGGACAAGATAAAAAGACACTCAAGAGAATTAATAAACTGATTGAAGCAACCCTGAGGATGCCTTTTACAGGAATAGGTAAACCAGAACCCTTACGAGAAAATTTAGCAGGATTTTGGTCACGGCGAATTGATGAAACTAATCGTTTAGTTTATGCAGTAGAAGATTCCTATATAACGATTATTTCTTGTCGATACCACTATTAAATAGCTATTTTTTGAGGACGATCGGAATCTCTACTAAAAACTCTGTGCCTTTGCCTACTTCCGACAGGCAGTAGAGTTTACCCCCATGTTTATCAACAACAATTTGATAGCTAATAGAGAGTCCGATCCCGGTTCCCGACCCCACGGGTTTTGTGGTGAAGAAGGGATCAAAAATTTTGGTTCTTACGGTTTCAGGGATGCCACAACCATTATCTTTAATGCTAATTTGCACAAAATTTGGATAGATTTTTTGAGTGGAAATAGTAATAGTAGGGCTTTCTGGCTCAGCAACACCATCGCTATCTTGATCGAGTTTGGATGTACTTAAATAGTGAGATTCTACAGCATCGATCGCATTACTCAAGAGATTCATAAATACCTGATTTAACTGCCCTGCATAGCAATCTACCAAAGGAATTTTATTGTAATTCTTGATGATTTGAATCTTTTCTTGACCGGGCTTATTTTTGAGTCGGTGTTGTAATAAAAGCAGCGTGCTATTAATCCCCTCGTGGATATCAATAGGTTTCTTTTCGGCTTCATCAAGGCGGGAAAAATTCCTGAGAGTCAAAACAATTTGGCGGATGCGATCGGCTCCTAGTTTCATCGAATACAAAACCTTGGGAAAATCTTCTCGCAAAAAGGCAAGATCGATGGTTTCCACAAATTCTTGAATGTCTGGATCCGGGGTTTTTCCTTGGCAATGATCTCTGGCTTGGTAGCGATCGACTAATTCCAATAAGTCTTGACTATAGGTGACAGAATGGGTGAGATTTCCATAGATAAAATTCACCGGGTTATTAATTTCGTGGGCAACCCCCGCCACTAATTGTCCTAGGCTGGACATTTTTTCTGTTTGAATTAACTGCGATTGCGTACTCTGTAAACTTTGTAAAACCTGCTCTAATTCCTTAGCTTGTTCTGTGGCTTGTTGGGCAAGTTGTTCCTGTTCATTGAGGCTTGCTTGGATACATATTTCGGCATACTTGCGATCGGTGATATCCCGCAGAATAGCAATATATTCTTGGGTGCGATCGGATTGATTAAAATAGGGCGATACGGCTATTTCCACCACACAGGGGATCGTCAGATGATGGTGCCCGCCCTTGAAGTGATGCTTATGTCGTAGAGTCTTCTCGCTCAAACTTGACCAGAGAGAAGGAGTATCCTCAATATTTTCTAAAAAAAAGCTAATGGGTTTTCCCAGCAATTCCTGCGTCTCCATCTCAAAGAGTAATTCCGCCGCCGGGTTGACTTGGCAGATTTCACCCCGATAATTAATGATCAACATGGCATCGAGGGCAGCAACAAATAAATGTTCAGCCCTTTGCTTTGACTCTTCCATAGCGATGACTTGGGGTAGACTCGTCCAGCAGCGATCGCAATTCCCAAAAAAGCCACAATCAGCAACAGGACTAGAAAGGGATCATTAAAACTCTTGCCACTTTGATCAAATTGGAGGTTGAGCAAGGTATGGGCTAACCAACCCAGACTAGCACTGCCACAGACCAAAATAATGATCATGACCGTCTGCACAATCATAAAATCAAAGGATTGGAGAGGGGTGGTGCGTTGGTAAAATTTTTGCCAGTTCTGGGCTTGAAAAATCCCCAAGGTGATCTTCGTATCAGGGCATCGAGACTGAGGATGACAATCGGTAGGAGTAAACCCAAGAGTAGGTCTAACCAACTCCACGCCAGACCACCCACGATCAACACCACTACCTCGATCGAGAAAAATAATAACGACCAGTAGGGATACAATACCTCTGGGCGACGGCGGTTTAGCCACAATCCTAAATCAATGAGCAGCATACTTGATAGATAGCCAACTCCAGTCACCATGATTACACGGGAGACATCCCCCCACAGGAGGCAAAGCAAACTCATGATGAGGGTCGCAAATAGCCCATGACTGAGGACACTCCGGTTAGTAAACAGGGCAAATAGGGGCGAGAGATGGCGATCGAGGGCAAGCTGGTAGAGGACTCTAGGGGAATTAGAGACGGCGGTGGTGGAACTGAGGAGACAACCGGCGGCAACTAGAAAGGTAATTAAAATCGATGCTGTCCCGCCCCAGAAGGTTCCGCCGAAGCGAGGAGGTGCAGAAAGGTATTTTCTCCAGCAAGGGGATCGGTGGAGAGACGCGCCAAAACCCAAGAGCCGCCGACATAGACCACAGGGATCAAAATTGCCATGTACTTTAGGCATTTCAGGGTCAGATCCGGGCGACGACTCTCCGCCACAAAAGATGAAGCAGTTTCACAGCCATACACCGCATAGACCGCCACAAAAAACCACTTTGCCCACAGTACAAAAGACGGTGCGGCAACTCCGGCGGCGGGGAAAAGTCCCGGACTCTCGGGGGCAAAGGAGAGCCAGCCCAGCCCCCCTACACAAAAGGCAACCAGCAAACTCACGGCTGGTACAATAAAAAAGGCTTGAAAGATGGCTAGCGATCGAGTCCCACTAAAGGCGACTACGTAGGGCAGGATCACAAAGGCAACTCGCAAAAATCCATCGGGGCTTTCTAGATTAAACTCCAGCAAAATAGATTTAATGAGATCCGCCAAAATAATGGCATTGATAGCAGGGACAGAAACCCAGCCCAGCCAGTAGCTGATCGCTCCATACCTGCCCAGCAGGGGATAATCTGCCAACAACCGAGTTGCATAGTTGGGAGTTCCCCCAGACATATCTTGCCAGAGTGCCCCCAGACGTTTGAGTTGGAGATTGAGGAGGACAGAGACGATCGTACAGGGAATCCACACCCAAATTGCCTGCTCCCCCAGTTCAATATGCATGGCTGGAGCTACCCCAAACCAAAGCAGGAGTCCTGTAGCCCCAAAGCCCCAAGTTTCAAAAGTACTGAGACTCCGTGGTAATTGTGTTGATAATTGCGTTAATTTACTCTCCTCTTTGGGAGACTGCTCTCCGGGACTCGCCACCAGTATATTTTTTGTTCTCTGACTTTGAAGCGAAAAATCAGTCATATACATACTCTAAGTTTCTTTATTACTTGTCAGAATTCTTGCAGTATTTTTAAATACAGAATAGATGCAAATACGTAAAAATCTAGATGAATATCCTTACGTTCCTAGATTTTAGTTAAGGATTGGTAATTAACTGACTTAATACTACCCCTAGGAGATAATTACTGGACAGCTATTGTAAAAAATAAACCTCTAGCATGAATTACAAATTAATGGCTTAGGACTTTTGGGGTATTTCTAGAGAGCTAATGATGTAAGTCTCGACTTTAAATCTATAAAATTAGAATTAGCAAAATTGCAATTGAGCTTTCCTTGACTTTTTCCCAGTTAAAATCTAGTTGAAATTAAATAATTAAATACAGTTAACAAGTTTTCTTAGAGATTAATTTTTCTAGAGAGTTAAATTAATTGTTAATATAGCAAAGGCTGAGATAGTGAAGAAAGTTTAAGTTGCGAACCCCCCGCACTGCGGGGGGGTTCGCAACTCTTATTTTGTCCTAGCTATATCTTTCTTTGCTATAATTGCCAACTATAACAGTCTCAAATGATTTCACCCGCCGCCGCCGGGTGGAATAACCTACTAGCAGCAATCTATAGTGCTAGACAGCTTAATTAGGACAAGGCTAGATACGTTGGCTGAGTGAAGTTGAAGCCCAATTTGTCCTAACTTTTATGGCAACGACTATAATTTAGAAAATGATTTAGAATCACTATAACTAACCAATTAACTATGGAGATTACGGATTCTCCAACCTGCCTCTCGACCTACTTTCCCCGTCTTCAGAAATTCAAAATTTGCCCAGACAAACACCTCGCCGTGGGGAGTGGTTCCGGTTAATTCCCGGACATTACTACTGGAAATAATCCACTGGTGCTGCACAGCATCCTCTAGGGCATGGTAATTATGGAGGAGATCTCGCCGGGGTGTGGTGGCTTGGGAGATGGCTTTGATCAGTTCACCGAGGGGATTTTCTGGAGGGGCAGAATTATTGGGATTGGGTTTACTGGTGGGGACGATCGTGGTCTTGAGGACTCTAGTTTCGATAATCTCTTCAGCCGGAGATATTGCTGGGGTTTCTGGGATTTCTAAGGTTTCTGGGATTTCCGAGGTTTCTTCACCGGGTTGCGGGACGGGCAACTTAGAAAATTCTGCTAGGGAGTTTCCTGATTGCAGATGTTCATGGAGTTGATACATCAAGATCATTTGCTCTTGGGAAAATTTCCCAGCGATCGCCGGAACTAGATCAAGAGTTTTAGCTAACTTAGAAACTTGTTGCCGTGAAGACAAACCAAACAGCTTGCGTAGATCGTCGATCGAGTAGGGCGGCATAGGGTTCAATTCACTTCAGGTTAGTTAATCAGCTAATCAGCACTTTTTAATAAATACTTTAGATTAATAAATACCCTAATAAATACCCTAGATTAATAAATTTGAGTATACTCCTCAAGATTTCCTAGCATTAAAAGGAAATTCATCAAATTTGATCACCGGGGAATTTGACTCTCTGGTATCAAAACGGTAGCTACTCACCAATCCCGTCGCTGTATCCCAGATACTAAAGGCAGTTATATCATTGCTCGAAAGGTAGGGCAAGGGTTGTCCGTATTCCACGATCGGGGCTAGGGTCGGGGCGATCGGGGCTAAACCGTTGGGATTGCCAGTCACTACATACTTTTCTGAGGATTTTTCTGGGAGTGGGCGAGTTTTCTCCCCAGCGTAGGCTCCGTAACTATTGCCGACATTAGAACTTTCCAGAAAATTCATCCCCGTGGCACTCTGAAACCGATTCCAAATATGGGTATGTCCATAGAAAACCAGATGAACTCCGGCTTTTTCTAGTAGGGGTAGGAGGTCACGAATGATATGGTCGTCCTTTTGGGGATATTCGTAACGAACGGCGGTGATGGCTCCCTGGGGGGTGCGATCGATCACCTGCACCGGGTTGGTATAGGGCGGGACAATATTTCCGCCAAGGGAATGGGGCGGATGGTGGAACATCACCATTTTATATTTGGCAAGTTGAAACTCTGGGCTGTTTAACTCTTTCACTAACCATTGATATTGGGGACTCCCCGCCTCGATCGACTCAAAAATCATCTGCCCATAACCCCAATCTTGGGGATGCTCCAGATCCTCTGCTTTTTCTTGAAATCTACCCCGTTGTTGGGGGTCTGGAATCCGCCAGAGGTTAGTAACATAAAGCGAGATTAACCGAAGATCCCCAAAGCTGATCGCATAATAGTTTTCACCTCCAGATTGAGGATTATTGGGGGCAGTATTTTTGGGGAGTGAGAGAATTTCTCGGACAGTATCGGTATTGAAGGAATGATTTTTGAGCCAGCGCTGGCGGAGTTGGGGGTCATTTTGGGGGTTGATGGTGGCAGCGTAGGTGTTGTAGAGCTGAGCGGCGGCAGCTTGGGGGCGGGGATCATTGAACTGTTCATTGAGATTGAGATTTGGCAGGGCTTGCCCCATGACTTCGTGGTTGCCGATCGCCGCAAACAGGGGTGTATGTTGGATAATTTCGCCGCCCCGGTAGGTAGTTTTTTATGCCATTTTTCTCTATTTGATAGCTGGCTCTGCCCTGCAAACAGGGAAAGAAGGCTCCCCCCCGGAGGTCATCAAACCACTCGGAGGCTCGATCGGGCACATTTTGTAAATCTCCCGCTAAAAATACCGCATCTAATCGACCGATGGTTTCCTCGACTTTTTGCAGATTAGCCGCTGTCATGGGCATTAGTTGATGGTCGGAGGTAAGAAGAATTTTCAGGGGTTGACCGGGCTGGGGCGCAGGGGCGAGGGTAAATTCCCGGCTGGTGACAACTTCACCGTTATCAAGGGTGCTGCTAACTTTGTAAGGAAGGCGTTCTCCGGCAGTTAAATTGGGAACGATCGCCTCGTGGCGCCAGATATCCCTGGGGGTTGGTTTTTGGTATACCTGCCCTGACTCTTGCTGCTCACCGACTTGGGAAAGTTGATCTTCCTGCATCCGGCTGAGTTTGAAACTTTGAGCTACTACCTGTTGTTGCAAATTTTGCCCATAGTTTACCCAATGCTCTTTCCCCGCAAATTCCGTAAACCAAGCCACCCGCACTGAGTCGGCAGTAGGCAGTTGCAAAAACGGGTCAGTCAGGCAAG
>JAAUUE010000125.1 GCA_012031635.1 Coleofasciculaceae cyanobacterium SM2_1_6
CAAAGCGGCGGAGGCAACCCAGCTCTTGCAACAAACCGAAGCCCTGCACCGGGAATTATCCAACAAAGCTCTAGCTCTGCAACAACGGGAGCAGCAACTCAAACAACAGCAAGAACAGGTAGTCCAGGAGCGATCGCCCAAGCCCGGGGAGAAATTGCCACAGTGATCCGCAACCTCCAAAAAGCTGGAAACACCGCCCAAGAAGCCCAGAAAGCCAGACAATCCCTAGAAACACTCCAAGAAAAACACCTCCCAGCTAAGCCCAAACCCCAGCCCGGTTTTCATCCCCGAGTGGGCGATCGAGTCCGCATCATGCAGCTTGGGCAGACGGGGGAAGTGCTCAGCATCAGTAGCGAAAGCCAGCAGTTAACAGTGCGCTTTGGGGTGATGAAAATGACCCTAGGGTTTACAGAAATCGAATCCCTAGCGGGGGAGAAAATCCCGACTCCCGAAGCCAAGAAAAAACCAGAGGAGCCAAAATCTTCTAGCCTCAGCGTTCCTGTGGTTAGAACCACCAATAACACGATCGATCTCCGGGGCAGTCGAGTGGCGGCAGCAGAACAACAGATAGATCAAATGCTGGCGAAGAGAACCGAGGGCGTAATCTGGATTATCCACGGCAAAGGCACAGGCAAACTCCGGGAAGGCATACACCAATTTCTCCAAAGTCATCCCCAAATTGCCAAGTATGAACCTGCTACGGATGCCGATGGCGGAGCGGGGGCGACGATCGCCTATCTCAAATAATCCTCAAAAATTCCTAGGACATCAAAGGTGGGCATGGCCCACACTACTAGGACTACTGGGGCTACTAGGAGAGCGCAAAGCCTTACGCCCTTACTTATCTCGCCTCGAAATATCGACAGTTCCCACAACTCCCCTGCGGATTCACCGCACAGCGCATCAGTTCAGAATGGGCATTGAAACGGCAGTTAGCATCCCCCAACACCAACCTCCCTTCCATCCAGCTAGTTTCCGTTGGCACCGGGGCAGACTGGACGTAGAGGGAAATTCTGTGGAGTTGATAGCGTCCGGCTTTGAGTTGGTAGCGATGGCGACGCTCCAGCACAGCGTAGGTCTGACCCGCCAAAGCCAGATAGTTACCGGGTTGGGGCATCCAATCGAGGTTAATACTGCCCAAAGATTGCGCCGATTGGCTAAGAATCACCTCTGTCGGCAGGGAATTTTGCTCCATGAAATAGTTGAAGTAGTTAACAAATATTGATCAGAGAATATTGAAGGTTACTTGAATTGAGTTAAATTTTGGTGGTTGAGTCTATCTAATTTAGCTTAGTTTGCTTAATTTATTTAATTTAACGTGAGTTCGGGATAAGAAATCTCCCTGATCCAATTTTATGAAATCTATAGCCATTATCGCTGGCTGAGGATCGTCGAATTTATGCTGAGCGTTGTCGAAGTAGCCAAAACCTCACAACAAATCTTTGATCGAGTATCTGCATTGATAGCGGAAATCATCCCTTCGACTTCGCTCAGGGAACTTCTCTAGGCTTAGGTTCAGGGCTTTTCCTTAAACCGAACTCACGTTAATTTATTTGATTTAGGGCTTGAGCTTAATTAAAAAAATACCAGAAATTCTCTAGAATCAAGAAAGGTTTGGAAGTCCGTCGGGGAAATCTTGGGGAGAATTGCAATTCCAGAGCATCGTTAATTCTGCGGTGGTGAGGGGAATTTTTTGGGCAGGAAGTTGGGGGAGCCAGTGCTGAAAAGATTTTCCCCCTTGGGAGAGAAAGGCAGTGAGGATGGGCAGGGCTTGGGGGCGATAGAAGCCACAGAGGGGATGCCAGTATTCGTGGTGAGGAACTAGAGCAAAGATGCTGGCAGGAAGAGTAGCAAGGTGCGATCGCCACGTTTGGAGAATTTCCACATCTAGCAAGGGCAGGTCACAGGCTAGCACCAGCACCCACGGCTGCGAGATTACGGCTAAACCCTGATGGAGGGCAACTAAGGGACCTTGGTGAGAATTGGTTTCCTGTAGCCAGTGAATTGGGGGCGATAGATTTTGTGATGATAGATTCTGGGGCGATCGAGGATCATCTGGGGAAAACTTAGAAATTTGGGAAAGTCGAAATGCTTGAAAATCTTGGAGAGCCTGTTGGTAGCGATCGACCCACGGCGTTAGACAATACACCGGATCTCCGCATTGGTGCGCCACTGTGATCACACGCTGGAGTAGAGGCACTCCTTTCCAAAGCAACAGAGCCTTATCCTGTCCCATGCGAGAACTTCTTCCCCCTGCTAAAATTAGAACTGCGGTATTAGTGGTAGATAGCATCAAAAAATTAGCAAAGAAAATCTATAAAGCAAGTTAACCTAGATAACCAACCAAGGAAATCTATAAAAGATCGACAAGGGAAATTAACAAAAGTGGATATAATAGACGTATTCTGACTGTCAACACTCTAGGTATAAGGCAAGCTATGGGTAAAACAAAGCCTAACTAACAACACCTAGTTTGTCGATCGTTCACCAAAATATAGCTTGCAAAATAAAATTATTCACTATTAAAGAGGTTAATATTCTATGACTCCTTCCTTAGCCAACTTTTTTTACAGTCTCCTTGCTGGTTTTTTAATTGTCGTTATTCCTACAACCATTGGTCTGCTATTCATTAGCCAAAAAGATCGGGTCGATCGTACCTAGATTCTTCAGTCAAAAGTAACTACAACACAGATAAACTCATGGTAAATTTTGGGCTAAATTCAGCAAGTATTCTCGGTATTTTTTTGGCAGTAGGTGGTGCAGGATTGTATTTTCTGCGCTCCTTTCGCCCAGAACTATCCCGTGACCACGACATCTTTTTTGCCGCCATTGGTTTACTGTGTGGCTTCATTCTCATCTTCCAAGGCTGGCGGTTAGATCCCATTCTTCAGTTTGGTCAGTTCCTCTTAGCAGCCTCCGTAGTTTTTTTTGCGGTGGAAACCATCCGGCTCCGGGGCGCAACCACTGAACAGGCTAAACGGGCTTCTCCACGGGGCAGTAGTGATGATGATTACCGTCCAGTCACCAAGGCTTATACCTACACGGCGGAATTGGATGAGCTAGAAGCTGTGGATGATTATCCTGATAGTCGGCGGCTGCGGGGAACTACTCGCCGGGGTGATGACTACGATCCAGAACCGCCCCGTCGTCGGCTGTGCCCTCTCGATCGACCCCCCCAGAAACGTCGCTCCCGCCGCCCTAGTTCTTCCACTCCCTCTCGCCCCGGTCGGGTTAGTGATGATGATTGGGATGCACCCCCACCCCGCCCCGCTACGAATTGGAGTGATGAACTCAGCCGGGCTGATGGTCAGCGTAGCTCCAAGCGCAGCCCCAGCCGTGGGTCTAGCCCCAGCCGCCGTCCCCGTCCCGAAAGTAGCGATGACTATGCAAATTCTACTTGGCAGGAAGAAATACCCGAACCGAGATCAAGACGATCGAGACCCCAACCTCCTGAAGATTTTGCCGCTCCAGAGGATTTGCCGCCCCGTACCCGTGCTAGCCGGGAGGTACCGCCCCCAGAGGATTACGTGGATTTTCAGCCCATTGATACTCCCGCTCCAGAGGATGAAGAGCAACCAAGGGGTTCTGAGTACTAAAACCAGACTACTAAAGCCATGAGTCCGGCGATCGTTGTCATGAAGAGATTACTTTTACCCAGCTTGGGGGCAGTATTAGTGGGGCTGGGGGGGCTTTTAGGAGCCTGTGATCAAAACCCCCCAGCCCCTTCCAGCATCAATAGTCGCTATACTGATGAGCAGCCGGCTTTGAGCGGCAATGGTCAATTTGTGGCTTTTGTCAGTAGTCGGAATGGCATTAGTCAAGTCCTGCTTTATGACCTCAAAGCCCGCCAGTTTACGCCCTTACCGGGTTTAAACTCCACTATGACCATTGCTCAAAACCCCAGCTTGAGCAGAAATGCTCGCTATGTTGCCTATCTCGCCGGAAATCAGGGGAAACCAGACCTATTCATCTACGATCGAGTTACCCAGCGCTCGGAAGTCCTAACTTCGGGTTATCGCCATGTAATTCGTTCTCCTTCTCTGAGTCCCGATGGCAGATATCTGGTATTTGAAACCGATCGCCGGGGACAGTGGGATATTGAGGTGATCGATCGGGGTGCTGCCATTGAACTAGATAAACCGGAGGGGTAATCGTTGCGCCGCCATTTATTACGTTTAGGAAAGTTATGGTTATGTTTGGGTCTAGGCTTGGGGCTGGGCTTAAATGGCTGTGCAGGGACAGCGAAATTACTGGACTTTCCCTTTGACACCGGGGGCAGGAGCCTCAATAGTCCGGGGGCAGAAATCCAACCGCATCTGGTCGATCGCTACCTTGTATTTGTGTCCGATCGCCGGGGTTCTCAGGATATTTTCCTGTTTGATGCTCTAGAGCGGCGGTTAATTGATCTGCCGGGGCTAAATTCCCTTGATACCCTTGCTTCCCATCCAGCCATTTCCGAAAATGGTAACTATATTGTCTATCAGGCAACTCGCCAGGGTAAATCTAGCATCTATCTCTACGATCGCCAGTTATTTCAAGTCCGGAATCTTACAGAAAATTTGGGGGTGTATGTCCGCCATCCGACCATCAGTGCCAATGGGGAAGTAATTGCCTTTGAAGCGGCGATTAATGGAGCATGGCACATTTCCCTCGTGGATCCATCGGGCAAGCCCCTAGATTTGCCGACCCTGCCCCGTTAGCGGTAAAATCAAAGACTCAAAAGACTCAGAGGAGCAAAGTTTTCATGGAGAATTTGGGAGATCGGGTAGAGAAACAGTTGGGTTCCGGGGGAGAACGAGGAGAAAAGTTAGCGGAAGAATGGCGATCGCGCCTTGAGCAGGAACTTCCCCGCCAAGATGAGACTATCCGGGCTAGTATTGGCAAATGGTTATTGGGGGCAAACCTCGAAGCCTTTGCAGATATGAATTCCCAGCAGTGGTCGATCGCCAAGCAAGCCATGAATTATCGCTACCGGATTCTTAAGGAGCGGTATTTGGGAGTTCCCCCCACCCGCTGCTATCAAAATCTTACAGGTCGTCTGGGTTCCCTAGTTATGCTCCGCAATAAAATTCGCACCTGGGTTGCCCTGAGCCGCGATCGGCAGCGAGCCGTAGTTGATGTCTTACAAGAAGTAGTCCAAGAACTCCTCCACAGCGATCGATATATCCAGAAACAAATTCTCTGGATTGCCGCCTGTACCCATGACCCTAAGCTCCGGGATGCCCTCCTCCTCACCACCGTGGAAGAATACTGTCTCCGCCCCATTCGTAATCAGCCCCTGATCGTCTATCGCTTTGTGAATTTTCTGCGTCGTTCCCAACGGGGCGGCATGACCCATATTCCCGAAGGTGAGATTATTAAGCTAATTTCCGAAGAAGTGATGGGGGAAGACTCCGATAACCCGATGAATCTCTGGGATGAGCAGGCGATCGCCTTTCACCAAGAAGAACAGGCGTGGGAACAGCAACAATCCCTCCGGCTGACAGTACAACAGGAGTTTGAAAATTATCTCCATGAACAACTGGGAGAACTCGCTGTCCAGTGGCTCCGGCTCTACCTCCAAGGCAAAACCCAAGACTCGATCGCCCAGTCCCTAGGGCTGCCTATTAAACAAATCTACCGTCTCCGCGAAAAGGTTAGTTATCACGCCATTCGAGTCTTTGCCATCAAAAATCACCCAGAACTAATTAGCAACTGGCTAGAAATCTCTCTTCAGGAACATAGCCTTGGTCTTACTCCCCAACAGTGGCAACAGTTCACCACCAGCCTCACCCCTGACCAGCAAACTATTCTCTCTAAGCTGCAATCGGGGCTAGATTTTGAAGCGATCGCCCAACAGCACCATCTCAAGCTCCACCAAGTGATCACAGAATGGGGACGTATTTACCTCGCTGCCCAAGAAATCAGGAGCAGTTAGCAACAAAATGCCAGAAAACGATTTGTATAGCAAAGAAAGACATAGCTAGGACAAAATAAGAGTTACGAAACCCCCGCGCTGCGGGGGTTTCGTAACTTAAACTTTCTTCACCATCTCGGTCTTTGCTATATGTAGTGAATTTCAACTATAGTGCTAGACAGCTTAATTAGGACAAGGCTAAATACGTTGGCTGAGCGAAGTCGAAGCTGAGTTCGTCCTAACTTTTATGGCAACAACTATATTAGCGTCCATTCTTGAGGCATATTTTCTAAGGGAAGTGACTAAAATGCCGTTAACAAGGCCGTTGACAATGCTGTTAACACTTGATTTACTCCATTCAGCCAAAACCTAGACTCTAACCTTTAGCGGTGATCTCCAATCAGAATAAAGGCAGACCAGTAGTAGGGATGGCGACTCCCTAGGTTGAGTTTTGCTTGGCGGAGAGCCTCAGCCTTGGTAAGCCCCTGCTGGATACCTTCATAAAAACTGACCATCAATTGCTTTGTCGCCCCATCATCCACATCCCACAAACTTGCTACCACCGATCTTGCCCCAGCGCGTTCAAACAAGTAGGCAATGCCCACAAATTCTTCCCCGCTATTCTGGGGTTGTACCGCAGTTTGACAGGCACTGAGAGTGACGAGATTAACTTTGTCTAAGCCCAAGAGGGCGGCATCGGCAATTTCTAGATTTTGATCGGCAAAGAGAATCGTATTTTCACTCATCCCTAAATCTGGACAACCACCCCGAACAAAGCAGCCGTGAGTCGCTATGTGTAGTACCGAAAATTTGGGGGCAGCATTCTTAAAAGTATCGAGGGTGGCAGATTGGCGGAGGTGCAATTCTGTCCCCGGAATCAAGGCAGCGATGCTGTTGACTTCTGCCTCTGCCCCCGGAAGATTGCTCCGCCCTTCTGGTCTGGGGTTGCCAAAGGCAAGGAGGGAAATTTCTGCCGATGCTGGGTTAGAGAGATTTCTTTGGGAGAGGCGGGTGAGGTTGTTGATGGGGTATTTTTGAATTAGAAACTGGCGGGTTTCTTGGTCGTAGAGGGTTTCAAAGGGAATGTAGCGGAGTTTGTCGGTGGCGATGATGCTGAGTTGCTGGGGCTGAAGGCGGTTGATTTCTGCTTCTACGGGGCGGATCAATAGATCGTAGAGGCGGCGGCTGGTGGCTCTCCACGTGACTTGGGATGGGGTTTGGAGTTGACGATTGTATTGACTGACTAGTTGAGTAAATTCTTCAGAACTAATTGCAGCTTTGGTAACGGTAATTTGGTCTTTGGTGATTACAAACAGGGCGATCGCTTCGAGGACATCTGGGGTGCTAAACAATAACACAGGATGCAGTACCACCGTCCCGGCTGGTAAATTGCTTTGGAGTTGGGCAATATCTGTCGGGGTAGTTTCAAACAGCTCGGCAACTGCGGGGAATTGTTGGGCGATCGCTTCCCCTTGAGTATTTAATTCCCCTTGGAGGGCGTTAATTTGCTGGGATAGTTCTAGGGAGAAATTTGTGCGGAGTTGTTCTCGGAGATTGCTTAATTTTTGATTCTGCTCCTGCCAAGCCTCGATCGCCCTCTGGGCTGCCGGGTTAGCCACCCTAGCGTTAATCAGGCGGGAATAATCAGCTAATTCTGCCACGGTTGCCAAGTTTGCCCATTGATAAGCCAGAGCAGTTTGATTCTGCTCAATACTAAAATCGATTAAGCGATTAATTTGATCCCGTTGGGTTTCCAGAAAGCCTTGGCGGTTTTCCCGGCGGAGAGTGCGGCGAATTTCGAGGGAAATTTGCACAGATTGTTGAAAGGCATTGAGGGCTGCTTGGGGTCGATCGAGAAGGCGATAAGTATTCCCCAAGGCAGAAAGAGTCTGGGATTCTCCAAGGCGATCGCCCACTTGTTGCCTCAGTTTCAGGGCTTGCTCTTGGAGGGGGAGAGCCTGCTCAAACTTCCTTTGAGTTTGGTAGATGGCAGCCAAGTTTCCGAGAATTGTCGCTTCTGTAAATAAATCTTTTACCTCTCGGCTCAAATCCAAGGCTTTTTGATAGTAAGCCAACGCTAAATCTAGTTGTCTTTGCTGCCGATAAATTTCCCCAAGGTTATTTAAGCGCACGGCTTCCCCGGCTCGATCGCCTACTTTCTGAGCAATCTCTAAGGAGCGTTGATAATACTCTAAAGCCCCGGCAAAGTTTCCTTGGGTTTGAAGAATGGAGCCAAGATTATTCAGGGCAGTACCAAAATCTGGTTGGTTATTGAGTCTTTCAAATAAATTTGCGGCTGCTTGGTAATGTTCCTGCGCCTGGGGATACCGTCCTAGTTCACTTTGCAGCAACCCTAAGTTATTCAGAGTCCGCGCTTCTCCGTTGCGATCGCCCACTTCCCGGCGCACTACCAAGGCTTGGGAAAAAAATTGCAAGGCTTCCTCTAACTGCCCCAAAGCTCGGTGAGTATTGCCTAAGTTATTGAGAATAATGGCTTCACTACGGCGATTCCCCAGTTCTTGCTGGATGGTGAGGGCTTGCTGGAAGTAATCTAGGGCGGGGCGGCGTTGCCCCAGATCGTTATAGGTCGCTCCCAAATTATTCAGGGTTCTGGCGATGGAGGCTTGGTGGCGCTGTCTTGCTTCTGGTTCCTGATTTAGGAGTTCTCGCCGCCCCGTCAACACTTCTTGATGGAGAGCTAAGGCTCGGTCTGGCTCTCCTGTATCTCGGTAGATTTCAGCAATATTTGTGAGGAGAAGAAACTGCCCCGGTCGATCGTTCAGTTCTTGGGTAATCCCTAGAGCTTGTTGGTAGCTCTCTAGAGCCGCCGAGCGATCGCCGAGGATATTTTGTTGAAACCCAATCCCCAAGAGAGCTAGCCCCTCCGCCTCTCGATTAGCCACTTGCCGAGCAAGATTCAGCATTTGGGTAAAAGTCTCGATCGCTTCCCGGTGCTGATTATTACTAGACTGCTGATCTGCAAGTTGATAAAGTCGCTCTAACTCTTGTTCTGAGGAGGATGCTGTTGAATTATCGGAGCTAACAGGGGGCGAGGATTGCACGAACTGAGCTAACAGGCGGGGCGGGAGAGGTTCAGGAAAATTCTCTGCCCGCTTGGCAAAATCATCAGTGGACATCAGACCAGCCCCACCGGAAGCAAGACCAAGGCGAAAATCATCCCCAAGATTATGTCGAGGATGAATAGGAGGATAAATATTTTGATAATTAATGGTGAGAGCAGAACTAGCTCTAGCGTCGGGGATGACTCCCCCAATCCCACTCAAAAGTAAAAGTGTGGCGATCGAGACTCTTAATCTCATAAACCTTTCCTGCGCAAATTACTGTACAACTTGAGGCAAGCCCATACTGTAGTTTTGCACCCGACTATTGAGATTGTAGCTGACTTCGCCATTTTGGAGCAGCGATCGAATAAAATGCTCCAAATCGGAACCAATGCGGCGGAGATTATATTCAGTTAAATCTGCACCGTCGTATTCCCCCACCAGAGCATCAAATCTTTGGTAAACCTTCTGGAGACTAGCCTCAGTCCAAGTTAACTCATTATCTGGATCAATATCTAGGGTCAAAATTTGATCATTGGGGACAAGTTCACCATCCTTGACTTCGGCGGTGAAAATATGGACATGGCGGGTTGTAGACTTGAGCAGCATAGTATTCTCTTCTCTTTGACTATTTTCTAGGGTAAATACATAGACTAGGTTGCAGCTTTGATCATACCAGTCTGGCGAGCATAGGCGAAAATTCCCCCGGCATCAATTACAGGCTGAATTTCGCCGAGGGGTTTGAGGGGATAGGTCTGATCTAGGGTGTGGTTAATGATCGTGTTATTGTCAAAATCGATCGATACCTCTTGTCCAGTTTGGAAGACTTCGCAGAGGCGATCGACGGATTCCCAAGGATATAATTCCCCGGTGGCGGAGCAGTTACGGAAAAAAATTCTGGCGTAGGAAAGGGCGACGACAATTTCTACTCCTGCCGCTCCAAGGGCAATGGGGGCATGTTCTCTGGAGGAGCCACAGCCGAAGTTTTCCCCAGCGATAATAATTGGGTATTGGGTTTTGGTTGCGCCCTCAGCCATAAATTTGCCGTAGCGATCGGGCAGCCCAATCATGGCATAGCTCCCCAATTTCTCGTATTCATCAGGTTTTGACGGCACAAGGGTTAGGTATTCCGCCGGAATAATTTGGTCAGTATCAATATTGTCATCAACTACAAAAATGCGACCACGGATTAACTTTGCCATAGTTATTTATAAATATTTTTGATCCAAGTTATCTAAGATTTACTATCTAAAACTTATTTCCAGAAGGTTTCTAGAATATCTTGATGAAATCTTAAGCGATTAGTTAAGCGATCGCAACTATGGCGATCCTAATTCATACCAAATCCGGTTATAATATAGTACGAATGACTATCCGTAGTTTAACCAATGATAGTTGGTTATAGCTTTTATTTCTTCCCTCATTTCCTGTAGTACACAACATCTTTTACACAAGATATCTTCTAGCTCTTTTATACTTCCTACATGCTCATTTACTAAGGGTTCATCTACCATTAACCATAATCTTTCCGCTGGCTGCAACTCCGGGGAGTACCCTGGCAGAAATTCTTTGATTATTCCCTCTGGGATTTCTACTTTTTCACTTCGATGCCAACCCGCCCTATCTTGCACTAATAAGATTATTTTCTCTTCCCCTACTCCTTCCTCCTCTGCAAATGTCTTTAACACTACATTCATCCAATCGATATTTACTTTTGGTATCAAATACCATTGAGTTTTTCCTGTCTTTGGTTCTACAAATCCATATACATATAACCATTCATATCTATGCTCTACTATTGCTACAGGGCGTTCCCCTACTTTTGACCACACTTTTCTTAAGATTGGCTTGAGACCAAGCCGATGTTCATCAAAGAACCATACCTCTATCTTCGCTTTCGGATATCTTGCTTCTAGGTCTTTTACTTTCACAGGTAGGTTTTCCTTAAATTCTTTTTGTAATTCTATGTCTCCTTTTCTATGTTTCGGTCGTGGTCTTTGCCAACTGTATCCGCACTTTTTTAAGTATTCCCATCCTCTTTGATGGCTTACTCTTTCTCTTTGGGTTTCTTTCTCGATCCACCTCGCTACCTTTACTCCTGTCCAAATTCCTCCGTCTGCTGGTCTTTGTCGAAGGTGCGCTAGTAGTTTCTCGTATTGTTCTGGATTTAATAATGGTGCTTTTCCTCGTTTATGAGGCGAACTATGGTATTTTTTGTTTTTAAGACCATCTCCACCTAGCTCGTTATAAGTCTTGAGTATCTTTTTTGCGTATTGATAGTGTATGCCTAGGGCAAGAGCACTATCTTTGATAGTCCAGCCTAAGCTGATTTTCCAGAGCAAGCCCCATCTTCTTGCTTCTACAGGGTCTTTCGTTGTACGGTACTTTTGTTTGAGAACATCGGCGGGGAAATGAGGGGATAAAAAGGCTTTTTTAGGCATAAGTAATTTCTGGTAAATAGAACCTAGGGTATTAGTATACTATTATAATCGGATTTGGTATAACTAATCTCGAAGAGCGAGTACGTCCCCTGAGCCATCGATCGGGATGTACGTACGGTAGGTCTGAGCTGAAGGTA